>NZ_JBCODG010000125.1:0-4921 GCF_040928965.1 Bacteroides sp. 2201st1_D9_2201SCRN_220225
GAGCGTCCGTCCCTGGCAGGCAGGTGGAGATTATACCGGATCAATTAAACCGAATGAATAATGACGACAAAGAAAAATGTATTGCTAACCCTCATGTTTCTGCTTACTACCATACAGGTATCTGCACAGGACATGAATTCGACTGTAAACACAATGCTTGACGGCTGGGCCAGACCCATATATCTGGCAGGCATGCTTATCGGCCTGATTGCCGGTTTGGTACGGAACTATGACAATATTGCGGCCAAGAATGACAACGGAAACAGAATGGACGGTGTCATTGCGGTCGTTTGGATGGTAGGTTATGGTCTGGCCGGTTCGGTTGTCATCAATGCCATAAGGACGGCAGCCATGGGTATAAACCTGAGTGTCTGATATGGAATACAAAGTAAGAAAAGGTCTGGAAACTCCCTGCCGGATCGGTATTTTCCTTTCCGGGGATTATTGGGTGGTATATTCCGCCAGTGTAGCGGCTATCGGACTGTGTGTCCTTGCAGCCGCCCAGGGGTTGACTGAAGGGCACTGGGAATTCTTCTGGAGCATGCTGGGCATATGCAGTGTGGCGGAGCCTCTGCTGTGCTATATGTTCTGGAGAAAGACCTTGTCCCGGAAGTTCAAGAACCGGAACCGGGAGATTACCCTGAGCAATCTGGAAATGACCCGTACCCTTTACCGTATCCGGAAAAGACACAGAAAGGAGCAGTTATGACAACAAACTACACATACGGACTTTTGGACATCATGGGAGACGGGGCCATGCTGGGACAGTCAGGTAGCCTGACCGTTTCCTTCCGTCTTACAGAACCGGAATGCTATAGCCTTTCCCCGGAAGATATAGACCGGAGAAACCTCATGTTGGAGGAAGCCTTCCGCTTTCTTCCCGATGGGAGCTATGTGCATAAGCAGGATATCTTTCTCAAGCGCAGCTACTCTCCGGAAAAGGCCGACAGTTTCCTTTCCCGGGCGGACGCGCGCCATTTCGCCGGACGTACCTATCTGGAGCATACATGCCTGATGCATTTCACGTTCGCTTCCCTTGAGACATTGAAAAAGGCGTATGCAGCCTCTCCGGTGAGATACAGGGAAGAACTGCACAGGAGTGATGAGCAAAAACTGAAGGACTTCCTTGAAGGTGTGGAAAATGCCATGAGCATCATCCGTAATATTCCCAATGTAAGTGTCCGGCAGCTTGACGGGACGGAAATGGTGGAACTGATGGGAGAATATACCAATCTGTTCGGTGGAAAACGCGAAACAAGGGATATGCGGTTTTCTTCCACCATGAGCATAGGGGAAGAAAAGGTCAAGTATTACAGCATCTGCGATGAAGCACACCTGCCGGAAAGTATCATTTCCTCATGTGTCAGAGACTATTCGCTGCCCAAAGCGGGCAGCGAGCTGTTCCATACTCCTTTGGAAAGCCTGGGAGTCTATCTGCCATGCAACCATATTGTCAATCAGGTTATTTTCTTTGAAGGTGATAAAAAACTGCGGGCGAGGGTGAACAGCAATATTGATGTTTATAAAAAGAACAGCAGCATAAGAAAGAGCATCGAGTCGGAGTACAGGAAATTGGATGAGGTTCGCAATGAAATCATGGAGGAGAACACACCGCTTGTACGCACTTATTTCTCCCTGTGCTTTTTTGACCGCGACGAAAAGGAACTGGAGAATGCCGAGAAGAAGATCCGGGAATGCCTGAACCTGGCCGGCTTCGGATACTACATCCCTTCGTTCGAGCATCTGGCGGCCGCACATCTGGCTTCCGTACCGGGACAGGTGAACTGCTTGCCGGGGGAGTATATGTTTCTTTCCACGCTCTCCGTTTCACTGTGCCTTTTTCTTGCCTGCAGTACACTCCGTTCCGATGCGGAAGGTATTCAGCTACAGGACAGACTATACCGTATCCCGATCAAAAAGGATATATGGGATGCCGGAAAGAGAAGGGCGGATGCACGCAACGGGATGATCATCGCCGGTTCCGGCGGGGGAAAATCCACTTTCGCCGAGAATTTCACTTATCAGCTTCTTGAACAGGACTATACGGTTGTAGTGGTGGAGTTCGGAAAAAGTTTCAGCCAGCTCTGCAAACTTTATCCCAAAGAGTCGCTTCACGTGGATTATGACGGAAAGACACCGTTGGGTATCAATCCGTTCGACCTGCAGGGACGCAGGCCGGACAATACGGACTTGGAAACGATCTCGGGAATCGTGCAGCGTTATTGGAAACACATGTTCACAGGAAAGGAACCGGAGAGGGAAACGGCACTGAACCTGTTCATAGAGGACTATTACGAACAGCCGGGAAAGGAACACAATTTTGTGGGATTCTATAACCATGTAAAACAGAATTATCCGGATATCCTGGAAAGGAAAAACATTCCGGAGAAGTATTTTGAGCTCTCTTCGTTTCTTCTGAACTGCGGGGAGTTCCTGCCGGGAAAAAGATATGAGAATGTGACGAAGGATACCAAAGAGGATTTTCTGGCCAAGAAATTCATAGTATTCGAACTCACCCGGATCAAACAGGACAGGTTCCTCTCGAACCTGGTCATGACGATGATATTCTCGGTCATACAGTCGAAGATACTTTCCGACAGGAGCAAGCGGGGAATCCTCATATTCGACGAGTATGCGGAAACGGCACAAATGAAGGATACGGCCACGAATACGGGCATACACAGCTCGGTAGCGTTCTGCTACCAGAAGATCAGGAAAGAGAACGGCGCCGTCTACACCATCGTACAGACTCCCGACCAGTTGCCCGATGACGAGAATACGCAGAACATCATCGGTAATACGGACATGCTTTACGTACTGCCCACCAAGGAGGTGATTTACAGCAGCATCATAGAGAAGTTCAAAATTACCGACCAGGCACATATCGACCTGATGAAATCCATGCGGAACAACTTCTCCGGCAGGCAGCCGTACAGTGAATGTTTCTTACGTATGGGAGAGAAATATGCCACCGTTACCCGCCTGGAACTGTCTCCGGAGAAGTTCCTTGCCTTCCAGACGGAAGGGAGCATATGGGCCGAGCTGGAAAAGAAAACGCAAAGGATGGGTATGGAAGATGCCATCCGTGAATATCTGGAGGAACATCCGGAGAGAAAAGTAAAGAAATTATCATCAAACAGATAACAGTATGAAAAAGACTTTGATTTTGGGACTCATGACATTGCTCCTTTCAGGGACTGTCCGGGCACAATGGATTGTGAGCGATCCGGAAAACACCTATCAGGGTGTTCTTTCTGTACAGCAGCTCAAGAACACCGTCTCCTCGCTCAGGGAACAGAAGAAAATACTGGATGAAAGCCTGGATTACATGAGGAAGGTGAATGCCACAGTGAGTAACAGCATGACTGTAAAGTATCTCATTGAAAGGCAATTGAAACTGAGTACGGAGTGCGGAAAGCTTCTGGGAAGGGCCGGCAAATCGGGAATGAAGTCGTCAACCCTTTCCTCACTGACATCATGCGTAGGACAGATCGTGAGCAACAACGGACGGCTGATCAGCCTTGTGAAAAGCGTTCTTTCGACCTCACTGAGGATGAACGATGCGGAGAGGCTGGCACTTCTCAGGGATATAGAGAAACAGACCGAACAGGATGAGCGGAACATATGGAAAATAAATCGTCTTGTCAGTGAATATGAAACTTTGAAACGTGCCCTGCAATGATGGAGGAAGGAGAATTCAGCGTGCTGTTCCACTCCTACCGGGAACTTAGGGAGGCGGTAGCTGTTAACGGCTTCTACTCGCTGGTGGCGGGACTGATCATAGCAACTTTCATATTCAAGTTGCTTGATATGGCAAATGACATGATTAAGGAGGAGAAAGGATTCAATGCCAAGCATTTCTTTGAACTGGGCAGGGAATATATTTTCTGCTCGGCCCTGATAGCAATCCTGCCTCTTTTACTGGGATGGCTGGAAGCGATATTCGCTATGGGGGCGGACAAGGTGGTAGAATCCATAGGCGGGAAATACAACTCGGACAACATCTGGAGGGCCACGCTTCTTGGTGACCTGGAGAACATGGTCGAGGAAGGCAGCTGGAACGTGGCGGGAACGATCTTCACGCATATACTGACCTCACAGGTGGGGACGCTTTTTGCCCTGGCATATGATTATATCACCACCCTGTTCCTGGCGACAAGGTATGTCATACTGCTCCTTCTGGAAATAGTCTCTCCCGTGGCCATCGCATGCCTTTACAACAAGGATCTGAGGAGTTCTTTCTTTGTATGGGCAAAGAACCTGTTCGGATGCTATATGCTGTACCCGGCTTTCGTAATAGTAAGCGTATTCAGCGATCTTATAGTGAAGAATTACATCCGGCAGGATTCATGGCCGATATGGATCATGTTGTTTTTCTCGATCATCCTGAAAACAAGCCTGCTTGCGGCGGCCAAGGCTACGGTCAACAAATGGTTATGAGTATGAAAAAGATATTAAGAAAAGAAAGGGAAACATTCTCCATTATGACAAACATGAAGGAAATACTCGGGGACTTCAATGCGCTGGCCGACGCCCGTAAGAAAAGCTCCCTTCTGGTGAAGCTGGCATTCGGCTTCTGCGCGCTGACGGTGTCGGCCGTGTTGTTTTTCAGCTATTCACTGCTCAGCAGCATGGGAAACAAGATACTTGTGGTAAATGAGAACGGTGAATACCTGAAGCAGAAAGCTATGGATACGGATAAGCTCTACGAGGAGCTGCTGCGGGCTCACTGCAGTTCCACAGCCTATTATCTGAACAGTTTCGACAGGCTTTCATGGCAGGAGAACCAGGCGCATGCCCTGTTTCTGGTAAGCAAGCCGGACGCAACGGCCATATTTGCAAAGTATCGTGCGGACAGGGCTTATGGGGATGCGCTGGAACTGGGAGCGGTATACCGGAATAAATTCGAGAAGATAATTTC
>NZ_JBCODG010000126.1:0-2077 GCF_040928965.1 Bacteroides sp. 2201st1_D9_2201SCRN_220225
CAGATATACATTGCTCTGCCTTTCGGCGGCCTGAGTGCGCCAATAAAGGTTCTCCACAGACAGTTGCTCGTGCTTGTAAAGCTCCTGCAACGCAATGACTTCCGCCGTATGGCGTTGCTTCCTCACGCTGTCCGCCAGTTCCGTAAAACGCAGCAGAAGAGAGTATGCCTCATTGCACCGTCCCATTTTATAATACGCTCCGGACATATGGTTATAGGCATCTGCCTGTGTTGCCAAATTCGGGCTGGCAACGGCTTTCCGGAAATAATGGTAAGCGGAGTCATACTGCCCCAGCTTCCCGAACAAATCCACCTTATCGGCATACAGGCCGAGAATGGCAAGGGTATCTTTACGGGGACGTAACCCGATAGCTTTGTCTATATACTCCAGTGCCTTTCCGTTCTCTCCCATTTTGGCATAGATACTGCCCAAATCGGTATATACATGAGGTAATTGCGACGGCAGGGAATCTGCTATTGCCGCATCATAGGCGGCCTGTGCATAATAAAGGGCGCTGTCCAGCCTGTTCAGAAAGTAATAGCCGGTGGCGATATCGCACAACGCCAGGTTCTTGTAAAACAGATTGTCCATCCTCAACGCCGCCTTCAACGCCTCTTTGGAATAGCGCATCTTGCCCTCATACTCTTCCTGGTTCAGGCAGACGACTCCCAGCCATGTATTGACCCTGTAGAGCTGCTCGTCATTGCCGCTTCCCTGCAGGAAAAGCAAGGCTTTCAGAAAAGACTGCATGGCATCCTTCATGCGGTACAGCCGCCTGTCCAGGTGCGCCTTGCAGTACAACGCCCGTTCGGCATACAAAGAATCTCCCGACTCACTGAAATATTTGATGGCCGGCAGCAGCAATGTATCGGTTTCCGCATTCAACTGCTGTTTCCGGTGCATGGCTTCGGACAATAATAAAGCGTAGAGCGCATAGTCGCGGTCGGTAAGGTTGTTCTGCGGCTCTTTGATTTCCTGCATCACGGCGATAGCACTGTCCGTCTCTTTCTCCGCCATCAGTTTTTCCGCCAGCGCTACCCGGCGGTCGGGACCGCACGCTACCAGAAACATACTCCACAAAACAACCGAAATTATATGTTTATACCTCATCGTTCCAAAATTTGTCATTCATAAGAATCCATTACCACTTCACCGGTTTCCCCGTGCACAAGTATTACCTTCACTTTATCCGGCTGCACGGAGTCGCGTACATCAATCTCCCATAACGGCATATCCCGGCTTGCATCCACATAACGGTTTACACTGACATGTGCCGTGTCCGACAGATTTATGCCACGCAGTTTAGCAAATATATGAATATCCTGCCATGTATACAGAAAAGTATGCTTCTTTTTAACCTGCCCGGACGAACCCGCTGCCACCCCGGCCTGCACACCGGCAGAATAACGGATTTCATCCTGCGGCTGCGGATACACGGTTGCTACCGGATGTATTCCCTTGACGACTCCCCAGCCCAGCCAACCGTCCGCCAGGTCTATTTTCAGGTAAACACGTTCCGAACCTTCAAACTGCCGTGCCATGCGGGGCGACACATTGACACATGTGTACCGGTCTCCTTCCACAAACAGTTCGCCATACGAAAAGCTATTCAGCAGCCAGGAAGCGGAATAGCGCGAAGAACGGGATTTAGGCCTACGGTCGTGCACCTTGGCGGCTATAATCCTATAGTCGCAGGTTTTATCGGCAGAAGTAAAGCACGCATTCAGCCAAAAGAGAGAAACGACTACCACATTCGTACACAATGCCGACAAACCTGCCCCCCAGAACAAACCGTAAAGCATGTTTCTCCCCAGCCGCCTTGCTCCTTTCTTCTCGTCCCGGCCGCAACAGAGATACACATACAGCATCCGGCCCCCCATGCCGATAACGAACAGAACAGAAGCGACAACCGCATTCAGACTTTGATAGCTGCCCGTTGAAAAAGCCGTGCGCAGCAACCATGCTTCTTCCGGATGCCAGGCACGGCAATGCAGCAAAAACAGTACGATTATCACCGGAACTGCAATCTTCCACAAAGCAATCCTGCCCTTTCGCCCGGCAGACTCCGCCCGTATGC
>NZ_JBCODG010000126.1:2230-4841 GCF_040928965.1 Bacteroides sp. 2201st1_D9_2201SCRN_220225
CCGCCGAAGGTCAACTTCCTGACTCTGATAATATTGCTTCCGGACCGTACCACTTCCATTCTGTACACAAACGCATACTCCTCTTTCCCGTCCTTCTTGCTATACCGGGTGGAAAACGACAGTTGCCTGATACCGGGATGCTCCAGTTCGGGTCTGCTCTCATCGGGATGGCGGTTGCAGGTCAGGACGAATTTAAAGACTTCTCCCGGCCGGAGTGTTTCAGGCTCGGTACTGACACTACAGACCACTTCTTCTATATTCTCTGCAGGAAGTACGCAGACCTTCATCGTAGAGCAGGTACGCATCTTCCCTCCTGTCATGGCCCGTACCGAAGGCAGAGTAACCCAACCGGCTTTCTTGAAACGGACTATGTAATAGTTTCCGTGGAGTGAAAGATTCTCCTGCTTGCCGTTTACAAAAGAAGTCTTTGACGACCGCGTAGAATGCGGGCCCGACACCAGCTCCGCCTCACAGTCGTCCCACCGGGGAACAGACATGTCGTAAATCTCTCCGGTACTGTAATAGCCGACCCGGACATCCTGCCCCACATGCACTTTGCAAAAAGACGTATCTACTTCATTGAAGAATCTTACACTATCATTTTGCGCCGACAAGGTTGCAATATGCAATGCCAGACAGCACAAAACGACAAACACTTTCGGATAGCGTATCTCATTCATCCCGGTACTATTTTGTTTCTTCCCACTCTTTTTCCAGCTTACCGTCTATGTCATACATTTTCCACCGGCCTACACGTCTGCCGTTGAGGTATTCGCCCGTTTCACGAACGGCGTCGTTCTTCACGTAACGCGACTCGAACAGTCCGGTTTTCCGCCCGTTTACATAAGTGGATATTTCCCAATAATCATAACGGTTGGTAACAATCAGCCGGCGCTCCTTACCATGCAGACGGCCGTGTTGGTAGGTCGCTTCGTAAACAAGCTCTCCATTGCCAGGATTATATTCGCGATAAAGCCCGTCCTTACGGTCGGCTTTCAGGTAAAATTCACGGCTGCGGGCGCCCGTATTACGGTCATACGATATATGCAGTCCTTCTTCCCTGCCGTTGACGTAGGTCTTCACTGACAATGTATCGCCACTTTCGGCAATTTCAATCCACCGGCCGTCCTTTTGGTCGTTCTTATAATGCCCCAGAATATGTGGCTGCCCGAAAGTAAACATCGAGGAGTATTCACCGTCTTTCATGCCGTATTCATTATAAGTATTCCGTCTCATAAAGTTCGTACGTCCCTTTCAGGAAAGTAAACTGTTTGCCTACCTGCTTACCGTCTTTATAAGTATGGTCCCTGCGCAACGTACCGTCCCACTCATAAACCATATCCTTTCCATCCTGCTTGCCGTTGCGGTAGTTCACCTCACGCTCTACCTTGCCGGTAGTAAAATAGGTTTTATGGGCGCCGTGCAGCTTGCCATCCTTATAGGACTTCTCTTCCTGCACACGCCCCTCGCTATCGTACATCTTAAATACACCGTCTTTCTTGCCGTCCTTGTATGTACCGTCGCATTTCAGCTTGTTGTATTCATACTCTCCATACTTGCCGTTGTAAAAACCGTCCTTAAATTCAGCCTGTATATAAGCAGAGTGATAACCGTCTATGATGCGGTGGTCTCCGTTCAAGGGTTTTTCTGTTTTCAGGTCACGAAAAAGAATACGTCCGTCACCCACATTGATAGCCGATACCTGCTCAATCGGATACTCCTTCTGTGCCTGTACCATAACAGGCAGAAACATCAGAAAAGAAATCAATGCCACACATTTCTTCATAGCTCTTTCTTTCAAAATCCTACTCTTTTTATCCATAATTATTACTTTTTATAAAAGTTGAAAACAGTCGTATAACGCACCAACGGGCTTATAGGACAAAAATAAAAGATAGGTACTGAATAAGAAAACGGACAAGGGGTATAATTACGGAATACTGCACACCCAATAAATATCTATTTTACAACTGATTATTATGATATATAAAGAGGTATGCAAGGGTATATTTATATATCAATAAAAATATACGTTATAATTTTTCAAAGCAAATAAAGAAAATGGAAAAACAGGTATCCAACTGACGTTTCTTTACTGTTTTGTATCTATTTTTCTCTATTCATAGAATACTTTTTCTTTCTAATCCAAATAAAAGAAGGTGCGCTATTGTGATATGAACACGCGTTCGTGAAGTTCAATCGGACACACCTTCTTCTATCCTGTAATTCCGGCTAAAGCCGTTATGCTTCCTGCTTGGAATATTCCGAAAACTCACATCCGAACTGTTCCACCAGCATATTATCCATGTCATCGGCCTTAAAGGCAAGATTCACCAGATTCTTACGGATTTCATCTTCCGACTCTTCCGTGAGGTCGGACAGATGGATGCGATAAGCCATGTAAATCTGCCGGCCTTCAATGCCCAATTTATAGGGAGCGAAATCCTCACTCAGGATATAGTCCAATACACGTTCCACCTCTTTCTTAGGCAAGAGGTTAATGGGAGAAACAGCAAACAGATAAGTGTTTTCATACATTAGTGTCCCGTTAAAATGGGACGAGTTAAACAATTAATCAAAAAGCCCCGGAATCAGGGGATCATTTAGATCT
>NZ_JBCODG010000127.1:0-4860 GCF_040928965.1 Bacteroides sp. 2201st1_D9_2201SCRN_220225
TGACAAACTTTTCAAAGAACTCATTTTATTTACTGCCAGAGCCGCTTAGGCGTGGCGAATTTTTAACGAATTATTGTCAGTTCAAACGTGATTTTACCTTTTGAAGTTAGACTCACAGCCTGGCAGACAATAATAGAATGGGATGACCGCTATGATCCACCCCAGGAAACAAGTTATGAAAGAACTACTACTGTAACGTTAAAAGCCGGACAAAAAGAGTCTGACCATAATAATTTCTGGCTTGGAGTATCCAATGGTGGCAGTTGGGGTTGGAACATCTATGTAAATGGTATTGAAAAGATCAATGGAGATACCTATGTTTACAATGGAATAACTTATAATATTGTGGTTTTATAATAAAATAACAACTACTATCTCCTGTTAAACATAAGAAGGTGTCTCACATCTTTGGACACCTTCTTTTTTAACATAATATAGATTCCTATCTGCACAATATTTTGTATTATGCCATTAAAATCTTAATCATCTGAACTCATCATAAGTATTTCCCTGGACATAATGAAATTTGCTATCAGAAAATTCCTCAAAATAAATACCACCTTGTGCCCATATAATACTTGCTTTCCCCGGAAGTCCCGGATCTAATGTTCCATATACATCCGGTTGCTCCTTAAATTCCCATACAGATTGCCCCACATTTAACGTTCTGGTCCAATCCCTGCTTTGGAAGCTTTCTGTTGGCGGCTGTGCACCTCCCCATTCATCCTGTTTATCTACATAAAATTCTCCTTGCACCTGATAAGTAATTGTAATGGGAGATGTAATCGGATAATCAGATGTAACAATAAACTTCACATAATGGGGATAGCCTTGAACTCGGTCAAGAGAAACTGATAATTGGTTTTCAATCAACTCCGGTATATCTTGCTCAAAATTTGCTGCAATAGTACTGTTAGAACTATGCAAGGTTGCAGTGGTACTTGAATTTCCTGAATTTGCGATAGTTGCATCTCCCTCCGTCACAATCCAACCGGAAAATTTATATCCTGTATTTGGAGTGGCTGTAATATTGATTGCATTTTCCACCTGGTAGCTGTTTGTTCCTGATGGGGAAACGGAACCACCGGAGCCTGCATTGACAGTCAAATTACGTTTCTTCTCCTTGAACCCGCAATGGAAAGTATGATCCTGACCACTTAAGTCTACATCAAATACGGATGTTCCAGATTGTACATAGTCATACTTTTTAGGCTCGCTTGATGGTCCGCCATAAAAATAGCTCACCTCATAACCAGCATCAGGATGGGCTTCAACCCAAACATGCTTGCGTCCATCATATAATCCTGCTCCCGTTGCATATCCCCCAGTAAAATCAACTCTTCCATCCGAAGAACGGGTTGTTACATCTTTCATACCTTCTCCTTCAATGGTAATACGTGTATCACCGGTAGGAGTCGGTCTGTCATTGCCGGAGTCCTGCTCCAAAACTTCATCACTCTGGCAGCCAACGAACATCGCCGTCAATGCCGCCAACAATAAGAATTTTACTTTTCTCATAATTAATTGTTTTTAAAAGATTTGTTATAATTGCATACAAGATGCTATTCTGAATCATTCAATACCTCCGCCTCAATACGTGCTTCGAACGTCGCATAAAGCACGAACCGGTTATCAAAATAATAGGTATTCCTTACCCTGCTGAACTTTATTTCCGCTCCCATCAACCGGAGTTCCTCCAGATAATTGCTGATGGTTCTCTCGCTTACCCGCACTTTGGCGGCCAGTTCACTTAGACTGCCTGTACTTTCCATCCGGATGAAGCGGTACGTCCGGTTGATCCGCTCTATGTAATTGACAACCGACAGATTTGTCATGGCTTATCCTCCTGTCCGGTTATGCTTAGGAACTTCCTGAAATATCTTTCCTCCAAATAAAGGCACTCCATCAATGCTCCTTTCCCTTCCCGCTCATACATACGCCGCAGGAGAGGGAAGTCCGTCACATAGAGATTCCATCTTATCTGGCTTTTTGCCCTGCCGTCGAGTGACTGTGTATCCGCACCTTCCATTCCATATTCCACAGAAAAGAAAAACAGGTTCTTCAGCCCGTATTTCTCCAGGAAAGCCAGATCCTTCGGACAAGCCTTCAGCCCGTCGGAAGCGATACACCGCAGGATAAGTTGTTCTATTTCATCTTTGATTGTCATATCCATACCAATATGGTTTTATAGTTTTGCCGTATTTCCTTATCTCATAATGTAGGTGATAGCCGGTACTTCTTCCCGTACTCCCTGCAAAGCCGATTACAGCCCCTTTCACGAGTTTTTTTCCCTTTTGTGGTATAATACGCAGCCAGATGAGCATACAGCGTTTCAAAGCCGTAAGAATGCCGTATAACGACACATCTTCCATATCCGCCTTTTTTCCCCGCGAAAGTAACCGTACCCGAAGCGGTGGCATAGACGGGTGCGGCCAGTTCCACAGCCATGTCAATACCCGAATGGAAACTACGTTTTTTCGTTAGAGGATGAATCCTGCCGCCATACGTGCTGCTGATACGGAACTTCTCTTTCAGGGGGCAGGCCAGCGGGAGCTTGTCTGTCATTCCGTACCGGGAAAGTATATCCCGGTAATCTTCCAAACTTTCCAGGTGTTCACACCTATCAAGTGCCATATTAAGCAGTTCCTTTCCGTCATCATGCCCGGAGAAAGAAAAAGGGAAAAACAATATGAACAGAAGCACTCTCATCGGGCTATCCTCCTTAATATCCTGTCGGCTTCCTCTTCCGTCTCCTGCTGTTCTCTATTCCTGAATACCTCTTCTGCATCCAGGAGCGACTTGTTCTTCAGTTTATACAGGAAATGCCGGCCACCGTTCTTTTCCTGGATCTCGATGACGAGTCTCTTTTTATCCGGAATGGTAAATTTGTTCATAGCCACCGTAAATGTCCGGCTCTCGTGTGCCGGTATCTCCTCCGGATAGTCGAAGGTGAACAAGATATTCTGCTCAAGCTGCTGCACCGCTGTTTTCTTGCGGATCTTGGCATCCTGAATATAGAATCTCATAAAATCCGTCGTATAACCGATTTGGGTACGGTTTGTCAGTGTCATACGCAACAACAGTATGTCCGCGTCGATAAAGATGTTTCCAATCTCGAACTCCATGCCGGCATTTTTATCTTTGAGTCCCAGATCCAGGGGTAGCCGTTTGCCTATTGCTTCTCTGATCCTTTCTTTCTGTTCGCTTGAACGTTCCTTTTCATCAAGTATGGCCACTTTTTGTGTATCTTCCTTATCAATAACGAAACTGAAACGTTCCGGGGCGGGTACATAGCGCAGGTCAAACGTATAGAATTTACCATTTTCAACCACTACGGAAATGTTCGTATCTTCTGTATAGGCTCGCATGGCTTTTACAGCCAGGATATTGTCCACTCCCTCGGCTTTCTCTACTTCCACATTCGTACTGCCGTAGTCCACATAAGAGACTGTAGCGGGGAAGATAAGAAACAGTTGCTTGTCTTTACCCACTGGCAGGATATGCGGTATGGGAGCCTCCCCATTTATACGCATATAGCTTTCTTTCGGATGCGCATTGTAACGTATGGCATAGGAGTAGAATTTCGTATCGGCGGTTACCACAGAGAGATTTGTTTCACCCGGAAAATTCTCCTCCGCAGCTTTCAAACGTATAATCTCCGGACAGTTCGTTACTTTCTCACCGATGACGTAATCTCCACCGATGCTGTAGTATTTCACTTCGGTAGGAAATATCAGGTGTAACGTCTTTTCATAGCCGATTTCCAGAGGTATGGCGGTGAGCTCTTCTATTTTTTGGGCTTTCCCTGAAAGAAAACTCAGGAGAAAAATGACTGTGATGTAAGTTCTATTTTGTATCATACTTATTTGTTTTTATTCCAGGGCACAAATAACATTAATAGATATACTGCAAGAAAAATGAACCAAAATGTTGGAACAGCGTATCCGCTTTTATAAAAACGAATTATGTTTTCGGTTAAAAAATCATGTTCCATTACGTTGATTTTAAATCATTCATATTATCAAGTTCTTTCAGAAACCGGGCTATATCTGCAGCCATCGGGAATATCCCGTCAAAGAGTTTGTACATCAGCTCCGGTTTTTGCGGCCGGTTCTGATACACAACCACTTTCTTGCCGGCTCCCTTCATCCATCCCGCCTCGGAATGCGCGGAAGCTCCGCAGGGAAGTACAAGTACACAAACATCAGCCCACCTCATGGCATCGAAGTCCGATTTAAAGCCTGTCTGGGCAAGCGGGTGCTCCAACGCGTCCAGGTGTTCATCCGTATCCATCTGCTGCCAGTTCTCACTAACCTGCGACCAGTGAAAATCCGTTTTTCCCTCGGGGTTCATGAAATCGTATACCTCGTGCCCATTCCGGCGCAGGAAGGAGACTATCGATTGCTGGTATTCATTTTGCCAGCTGCTTGCCACATAAACCTTTGCCATTGTTTCATTTTTTTCAATATGTTATAAGTGTTATTTCTCTGTTCTTATCAAAATTCTTATCTTTGTACCAGCTACGTCATAAATAAAATATTCTAAAATTTGCGTTGTTTCATTTCGTCCGGCTCGTGAGAGTAGGACGAAATTCTTGTATCATTTAATGCTCTATTTTTTTGCTTCCTTCAGCAATATCCTGTAATTGGTCTTGATGGTCACTTTTACTTTACGGATATTCTTGCTCGCAGCCGATTTGGTTGCACTGATGACGCTGTTTGCCGCCCCCGCCACAAGCTGGCTGCCTACATCAAGTCCGCCGGCAATGTTAGTGCCGGCCCCGCTTACTCCGGCCGCTTCCGCTTCCTGTATCGTTTCCGCCTTGGCATTTCCCGGGACGTAAATCCCTTCCATTGCATC
>NZ_JBCODG010000128.1:0-4752 GCF_040928965.1 Bacteroides sp. 2201st1_D9_2201SCRN_220225
TTTCAAAAAACCGTGTAATTGACTATATTTCAATAATTTCAAAGAACTATTTATCCACTTTTACGGGACAGTAGTGTGATGGAATATAAACTTGTAAAGAACGCTGCCATGAAACGAATATTATTTATGTTATTTGCCGTAATAATGAGTACTGCTGTCTGCCATGCGGCCATGAGTAACAGTAAAGTGCGTAAAGAAACACGCTTTCTTACGGATAAGATGGCTTATGAACTGAATCTGAATACGGCTCAGTATAATGATGTATATGAAATTAATTATGACTTTATTTCAGGTGTACGTTATCTGATGGATGATGTGCTGAGGGGTGAAGAATGGGCGTTGAATCGGTATTACGATTATCTGGATATACGCAATGACGATTTACGCTGGGTATTGAGCCGCAGACAGTATTCCCGTTTCATGCAGGCTGCTTACTTCTTCCGTCCGATTTATGTGAGTGGCGGGCATTGGTCTTTCCGGATTTATGTTACTTATACCAATCCGAATCATTTCTACTATCCGCGTCCTTATCATTATCGTACTTACTGTGGCGGACATAACCGTGTTCATTATCATAATGTAAGCTATTACCGGGGCAGACATAACTATCCTACCTATAACGGCTCTTTCCGTATCCGTGATAATAAATCGTACCATACAAGCCGGCGTTCGGATTTCGGTTCGGTTCATATCCGTCCCAATTCTGGTACGCGCCCTAATAACGTGGAACAGTCCAATCGCCGTCCTGCTACCAACAGTCCGGTACGCCGTTCCGATACTAAGAAGGAAGTAAATGCTCCTAAACGCGGGCAGAGTATTCAGAAGGAAAACGAAAGCATAAGACGACGCAGCAACTCTTCTTCATCCTCTACGCGTACAACACGTTCTTCTTCCCGTTCGTCAGAAAGAGGTAAAGAAGCGTCAAGACGAAATTAAACGCTTATCCATGTGTATTTATAACTGATAAACGGGGATACTTCAATATACCTGATGATTTCTTTCAGGCACGGAATTCACGGAAAAAGAAGTAAAGAAAATCTGTGTTTTCCGTGTAGTCCGTGCCTGAAAAGAAAATAAATAAAAAGTGTTCATCTCCTTACAAACACACAACAACTAAAATTATATTTATTCGATAGGCTCTCCTTTATAAAAGTCCAGTATCTTGGTACGGAACAGGTACTCGTATTTGGCTTGTAGTTCATCGGATTGTGCTTTCATCAGGTTCTGCTTGGCCTCATTGTATTCTACGGCGTTTGCTTTCCCGTTTTCGTATTTCTCGCTCATCAGCTTAAACGATGCTTCGCTTGCCGAGGCTGCCGCGCTGCTGCTTGTGTACTTGCTTTCGGATGCTGCCGCATTGTACCATGCCTGCTGAATTTCTTTGTAGAGGTCCTTCTTGGCATTATCCAGTTGCAAGGAGTAGTTTTCACGTTGCAGGCGGGCTGTACGTACCCGGTTGCGTGTAGCCAGTCTGTTAAAGATGGGAACACTCAGATTAAAACCGATGTATTTGTTGAAATTATCACTCATTTGCTGGCTGAAAGTGCGGTTGATTGTCGAATAATAATTCGTACCGAGACTCCCGCTGAGAGTCAGTTGCGGATAGTAACCGCTTTGGGCGATTCGGATACTGTGTTTACTTCCTTCCAGACGATACTGTGCAGCTTGTATTGAGGCCTTGCAACCTAATGCTAACTGATATATTTCGTCCGGAGAAGCCAATGGGATAAGTTCTATTGTTGCGGCAGGATTTTCCAAGAGGAAACCTTCCGGTGTTTCCAGTTCGATAAGCTGGCTGAGGTCGAGCAATGCCTGTTGATAGTTATTGCCCGTCTGTACTGCATTCATCTCATCCTGCGCTACACGTGCTTTGGCTTCGGCAACTTCTGCCGGAGAAGCTTTCCCTACTTCTGCCAGCCGCTCTATGCGGTTGCATTGTTCTTTGCTCAGCTCTATTTGTCCTAAAGAAACCCGGTGCAGTTCTTCGTTGAACAGTACCTGTAAGTAGGCTGAGGCTATATTGATGGAGATATCTTCTTTGGCTTTCTCCAAGTCGGCAAGAGCGGCTTTTAGGTTTAATTTGGCCAAAGCATACTGGTTGGGTATCTCGAGTCCGGTAAACAGTGGAATACTGGTGGAAACGGACATATTTGTACCGTGACTGCCTGTGTTGACATATACGGTGGAGTAATCACCGGTACTCTCGTCCTTGATAGCGGTCTGCGTGCGTCCCCAGTTCCAGTTTTGTCCGGCACTGGCATTAAGGTTCGGCAGTCGTGCCCATTTGGCGGTATTCACTTCAACACTGCTTTGTTCGGCTGCATTGGCTGTCCGGCGGATGTCGATATTATGCTCGATGGCGTAGTCTATACATTGCCGTAGCGACCAGCGGTCTTGCGCCTGAACTTGTATGCAAGCCAGAACGGCCATATATATAAGTATCTTTTTCTTCATGGCGTTTTTGCTTCTTCTAAGTATAACGGTTATTTATCTTTTTTCTCGGCGCCACGCACTTTGTCTTTGGCAGTCAGGCCGCTTTTGACGGCAATTTTGATACCGTCGCTCATGCCTACTTCTATCTGTTGGCGTTTGAACTTCTGTTGGGGTACACTGTCGGTCAGTACATATACAAAGGTGCTGTCTCCACTGAACTCAACCGTACTTTCCGGCAGGGCGAGCGTCTTGAGGGCACGTTCCAGCACAATTTCCGCATTGGCGGAATAGCCGGAACGGATTTGTACGCTGTCCGGCGCCTGGATGGCCGCTTTGATTTCGAATTGGTTGGCTCCGTTTTCTTCTACGCCTTTCGGAGATATGTATTCCAGTACGGCGTTGAATGAGAGGTTTTGCAAAGCACCGATAGTCAGCTTTACCGGCATGCCTTCGTGTACGCGGCCTACCTCGGTCTCATCCAGGTTGCCCCGGAAGATGAGGTCATTCATATTGGCAACCGTGGCGATTGTTGTTCCATCGTTGAACGTATTGCTCATGATAACGGAGTTGCCGACTTTGATAGGTACGTCCAGAATCAGTCCGGTAATGGTGGAACGAATCAATGTGCTGCTGAATGAAGCGCTGTTCTTGGTGATACCTTCCTTTACGATTTCCAGATTGTCTTTGGCTGTTTGCAATTCCTCCCGTGCCTGTTTTACGTTCACTTCCCCCTTTTCGTATTCTTCGTTACTGATGAGTTTGTCATTAAACAACTTCTCGACACGGGCAAAGTCCGTTTCGGCTTGTTTGGCATTGATTTCTGCCAGACGGACGCGGCTTTCGGCAGAGTTCAGCGTGCCCAGTTCGGGGATAACCTTTACTTTGGCAATCACTTCGCCTTGCTTGACGCTTTGTCCGGCTTCTTTATATACTTCGGAAATGATACCGGATATTTGCGGCTTGATAAGCACTTCATCTCTGGGCTCCACTTTTCCGGTGGCTACGGTTGTCTTTTCCAAATCGGCTGTTTCCGGAACGATGGTTTCATATACCTTTACAGTGGGCTGGGATTTCCGGTACAAAAACACGAATGTCCAGATAAATATGGCAGCTACTACCGCCAGTGATGCGATTTTCAGATACTTCTTTGTTTTCATCTTTATTGTATTATTGTTTTATTTTTCTATCGTTTTATCAGTCTGTCACCTTGCCGTTTTTTACTCATCCCTTATCGCTTCGATAGGTTTGATGGCCATTGCGCGGTAAGCAGGTGCCAGTCCTGCCAGCATCCCTAATGCAATGAGAAGGGCGCAAGTGCCGATAGCCAGTCCGAAGGAGACTTGATAATGGGTCTTGATGACTCCGGGATCATTCGCTGCACTTTCCAGTATTTGCAGTATAAGTACGGCAAAAGAGATACCTGCCATACCGGCTACGGTAGTCAGTACCATACTTTCCGAAAGGATTTGTTGCAGAATATCTTTGGGACGGGCACCGATGGCACGCCGTATGCCTATTTCCGTAGTGCGTTCCTTTACCGTTACCATCATGATATTGGATACGCCGATAGCTCCGGCAAACAAGGTTCCCAAGCCCACCATCCAGATAAGGATGCGGGTACCTGTCATCAGTGTGTCCATCATGGAAAACATGGCTTCTGCATTGAGGAACATGATTGCCTGTTTGTCGTCCGGCGAGATGTAATGGGCGGCTTTGATGCGATGTTCTATTTCCGGTTCTACGTCCTTAACCTTCACTCCCGGTTTCATGATAAAACAGACTACATCTATTCTTTGTCCCAGATTATATGTCTGCTGCATCGTTGTGAAGGGTAGGGTAACCGCTTCCGAAGCCTGTCCCTGTATGTTCACATTGCCCTCGGAAGAGCACATGCCGATAACACGGTAATAAATGCCGTTTACCCTGATATATTTTCCGCAAGGGTCCTCGCCCGGCTTGAAGAGGCTTTCGTACACGCGTTTGCCAATGACGCATACCTTGCGCGCCTCACGTATATCCACGTCATTGATAAAGCGGCCGTACGTCATTTCCTGATGTTCTATCTGTTCGTATTCGGGGTATAGACCTTTGACGCTGCATTCGTATTTGTTTTCTCCGTAAACGGCTGTCTGTCCCCATAAGGCAAATGAAGGAGTGGCCGTTTTTATTCCGTCGATGCTGCGTACCCGTTCCACATCTTCCATTTCCAGGTCCCACCAGCGTCCTTTACGAAATCCTTTGTAGGCCTCGCTTGTCTTTTGCGCTGCAATAAATCCGGAGTTTGTAGCGAAACCTTCAAATTGCGCTTTCATTTGTTCC
>NZ_JBCODG010000129.1:0-4805 GCF_040928965.1 Bacteroides sp. 2201st1_D9_2201SCRN_220225
AAAAAAGTCGGCAGAAAGAAAAGGCCATCCCGGAAAGGGGTTTAAAAAAAGGTCTTTAAATCTAGCTGAAGCATAAGTTTAATTTTAATAGATAAAAGACTATGGCACATCAGAGTAAATATCCTAGTTTAGACAGACAATGGCATAAGATGATGTTTTCTTTCTTTGAGTATCTTCCTATGCAATATCGGCAGGCAACGGAAAGAGAATGGCAAATTCGTAAGATGATATGGAGTTTTAAGGATGGAAAAGCTTATTTGAATATAGCTTGGATGATAGCGAATAAGTTACATCAAGTTTTTGGTGATGATGTTAAGAATATTGTTTTTGCTTGTGTTCCGGCTTCTTCCGCTGATAAGAATGAACTTCGTTATAAGGGGTTTGCTTCGGCTGTGTGTAAGTTTTCAGGTGCTATCAATGCGTATGAACATATACGTGTCAGTGGAGATCGTTTGGCTATTCACGAGAAATTTGACAGCAAGTCGCTTCAAAAAGTACAAGTGATAGAATTTGACAAGGACTTTTTTCGGGGTAAGAAAATCTTGGTATTTGACGATATTTTAACAAAAGGGTTTTCGTATGCTCGTTTCGCATGTCAGTTGGAAAAAATAGGAGGTGAGGTTTTGGGAGGTTTCTTTTTAGGTAAAACAGTTGTCCGTATGTTATAAGATGAAAGAAAAAGAGAGTTATATAGAGAAGCAGAAGGATATCTTTGGAGATACTACTTGGTTCACTTATCGTTATGAGGTGAATGGAATGGTGTATGAAACTTCGGCAGGTTCGTTGGATATATGTAGAAAGGCACGTGATAAATGGATGAAAATGATGTCCGTTGCTTTTACCGGTCATAGAACGATACGAACAAATAAATATGCTTTGTCCGTATCGTTGAATGAAGAGGTACGTTTCTGCTATGAGAATGGAATCCGTTTTTTCTATATTGGTTGTGCGGTTGGATTTGACATGATGGCTGCTCATACCGTACTTGAACAAAGGAAACAATATCCCGATATGGTTTTGGTGGCGGTTGTTCCTTATGTCGGGCAAGATGTGTATTTCAACAAAGAGGACAAACAGAGGTATGCTGATATTTTGCGCCAAGCCGACAAGGTGGTAGTTCTATCCGAATATTATTATGCCCAATGCTATGCCCACCGTAATGATTACATGATTTCACACGCCTGTAGGCTGATTGCCTATTGGGATGGAAAATCTGCCGGAGGAACTTCTTATACGTTTAACAAGGCACAAAAAAAGAAATTGGTGATATACAATCTGTTTTGATTCAGATTGTATATCGTTGTTTTCCAGCGGTATGATCAAACGTGGCGATGTCATACTGTCTGGTTGCTGTAAGTGCTAATACTTCCGATGCAAAAGAGAAAGACACAATAAATATGAAAAGCAATGATAGATGAATTTTACTTAATTGTTTTACCTTTGTAAAACATTAGTGTCCCATTAAAATTGGGACGAATTAAAAATTAAATAAACTTGGCCCATTTGGTCCGAATCGTTCTTTGTCATTTTGAAATTTAGTTTTATCAAAGAGGTCTCTCAGATGAGTCTTATCAGTCAATGAGATGCTCAGTATTTGTAACACTTCATATGTACTTCTGTTCAGTTGCATATCGTGTTGAATGATTGCCACCAAACAGTAAGCGCATATAGCAGCATATATCTGTATTCGAACAGCATTCTCTGTAGTTCCCCAAAATCTTTTGATTTTAAGGTGCTGCTTGAGCCATTTGAAAAACAGCTCTACCTGCCAGCGATTTTTATAAAGTTCAGCAACTTGAAGCGCAGATATATGCATCGCATTGGTTATGAATGTAAATTCTCGTTCTTGTTCTTCATCCCAATATTTAACCAATCTAAGTGGCTCTGGATAATATTGTTTAGGATAGAATCCTGTCAGAAATACACTTGCGTCTGAAAGCACATTCTTAGGCAGCCTACGTTTCCATTGGATGGATTTGTACCCGAGATTCTTTTTTGCTCTGACAACAAAGTAGGCTTCAATTTGATGAATTTTATACAGTATTTTGAAGTTGTTATAACCGCGGTCAAAGATGTAATAAGAGCTTGGTTCATAAGGAATTTCAATCATAACTTTAGAATCGTGTACGGATGCTTCCGTGATATGAAAGAATGCAGGAATCTGTGTTTCCACATCATATAATGTATGCACTTTGATACCACCTTTCTTTTTGCGGAATTTTGCCCACCAAAAGACTGAAAGGCACAGGTCAATAGTAGTCGAATCGAAAGCATAAACGTTACCGCCAAGTTTGAAAATATGATTAGCACACTTTTGTCGTGCTTCGCTAACCAGGTAGTAAGCATATTCTTCAAAGATGTGATAGTCTCTATCTTGATTTGCTCTTGCCAGCGATGACTTTGATACATTTTTACCCATTCCTAAATGATAACATTTGGAATGATGAGCTTCAAGAGCAACTATCAAATCTCGCAGACTTTCACGATTAGAAAGTTGACCAAACATCAAAGCAAGTAGTTGATTCCAGCAGGTGAAGTGCTTCACATATTTATCACCATCATACTTGGTGACTATGCGGTTAAACTTACTTCGATTCAGAAATGAAGCCAATTGAGCGAAAACGTATTTGTCTTGGAACATATGCCATCGGATTAATCTGATGCAAAGCTACAAATTCAAGTCCGTTCGCTCGGAAAATCGCTGTAACTAACTAAATTTCAAATATTTCAAAGAACTCTTTTAGATTTTAATGGGACAACAATGTTTGTAAAAGGTAAAACAATATGCGTTTTTCAGATACAGAGAACAATATGACCTTTTGCATAGGTGTGTGTTGGTTAGGAACTCCAAATATGGAGTCGTTGCAGAAAATAATGATGAACTTGAATATTATTGATAAGGATGGAAACAATGGAAGCTAATGAACTGATGCGATATGCCTATGAATTACTGCAAGGGCATTCGAATGAAGAATGTGCCCGAATATTAAGAGAAGTGGTGGCCGAGTGTCAGGTGTGTATAAAGAACTGTGAAGAAGGTGTTTTCGAAAATATGCTAAAGTAATAACAACAAGAATATGGAAATTACTCATAAAAATCAAGGAGAACTTGACTCAACCATGCTCCCATTCGTGATGAGAGAGCTGGTAGAACTGGTCATGAAGAAAAAGGCATTGCCTTTAGGCGATGCACTGTATTATATATATTCTTCCAAGTTGTATAAATCTTTGCTGGATAAGAGTACCAAGTTATGGTATTCAAGTACATTGTCGCTTTATGAAACATTGGAGAAGGAAAAAACAGAAGAAAAACGACGGTATAACGGTGACACGAAGATCCTGCTTTTCAAGATGTTCTGCATTGAGAATTATAGGGAGGAAAAGAAACAAAGTGCGGAAGAAACCTTGTTGTTGTTTTCGGACTATGGGGTTTTTGATTTTTTGGATGAGACTTTTGAAATGCTTCATACCCAAGACCCCGAATATATATTAGATACTATAACGACTTATATCAATAAAAGAAAATGAGACTATTTCATGGATCTACAGTTACCGTGAAACGCCCTAATATACAGAAAGGACGGAAGGCTACGGACTTTGGGAAGGGATTTTATACGACAACCAACTTTGAACAAGCAAAAAAATGGGCTTTGTTGAAGAAGAACAGGGAACAGAGCGAAAAAGCAATCGTCTCTGTTTATGAAGTTCCCGATGATATTCTTGATAGGGAATATCCGGTTCTTCGGTTTATGGGTGCGACAAAAGAATGGCTGGAGTTTGTTGTCAACAACCGCAGAGGAAGAGAAAACGGTGACTATGACCTAATAATGGGGCCTGTCGCAAATGACCAGTTATATGCGACAATTCGGCTTTATGAACAGAGAGTTGTTACGGCTGAAGCCGCTATTGAGATGCTGAAAGCGCATAAGTTGTTCAATCAGCTTTCATTTCATACGGTAACAGTCGCTTTGTTGTTGAAGTTTGTTGAATCAATTGAAGTGGGGTAAAGAATATGTGAAGTGAAAATAGGGGGAAGTTTATCCCCCAATGGTAAGGTTGTTTTTTGCGTCCACTTAGTTTTTTCCCACCCACCCTTTCAGCGGAGTGACTGCCCGGCAGTCTGTTGCTTACCCATATGTCCTAGCCTTTTAGGGCTGTAGATAGGTAGTTGGATATTTCGCTGCCAAATCGGCAGTCCGCTTCAATCGTTTGCTTGCTTTTCTCCGAGTGGAGCCTTTCTGCTTTTCCGGTGGTGTAATCTTCTTTTATTGGAAACAGGTGTAGTGGCTGTATGCCTGTGTGGTTATGTTCTCCCGCAGAATCCGCAAGTCAGTTCTTCCGTTGCAGCTTTTCATTTTATCGTGCAGTCACTTTTTTCGATACGTGGAATATGATATGCTTCATTCTTCGGCTTCATTTTTTTAAAAGGAATTGCAGATGTTTCTTCCGGTGTGTCGATAGGCGGCTGACCATCTTTTCGGGATGTGCCATGCTTGCTGTCTAACCGGTTGTTTTTTGCATCCTTTCCAAACCTGTTGCTGATTTTCAAGTTTTGTCTTTTTCATATCATTTTTTAGGGAAGTCAAATCATTTTCCGTTGCAAATATAGATTGTTGCTAACCCCTTTTACGGGGATAAGGGGACGATTCACAAACACCACGTTGTTATTCGTCTGAAATCTTCCTTTTTTTGCCTTGCACAAAAAGCGTATTTAACCCGAATTATTCGTTGCCATCTTCACCAATAAAAAAGTTACAAATCTTCCTTTTTCCGGCCAGCATAAAAAGAGTATTTATATCTTTTTTC
>NZ_JBCODG010000130.1:0-4774 GCF_040928965.1 Bacteroides sp. 2201st1_D9_2201SCRN_220225
CTTATTTTCTGCAAATTTACGCTCTTGGAACCATATAAACAACTGTACTACAATATTTTAATTTATAGAACTCCTCTAAAGTTTAACAACTCCTCGAATATCCAAAAACAAACAGTCCGCTATTTAAGCATAGCAACATGAAGCAACGGACTTTCGAAGACCGCTGCAAAATTGAATAAAATCACCTTATAGGGGGTTAGAATGCAGACATAAAAGGTTTGATAGCTGACAAAGTCAGTTCTTTAGATACTTGCTGGGCTGTACACCAAAGTGTTTTTTAAACAAAATACTAAAATACTTGACATTTGCAAATCCTGTTTCCACCGAAACATCATTTACTCCCTTGCCTTCTTTCAGTAACTCTGCTGCCTTCTGTAAACGAATAATACGGATAAAATCCTGAGGACCTCGACCTGTCAATGACTTTAAACGACTATAAAAGAGTGTACGGCTCATAGCCATTTCTCGACAAAGCACACTAATATTAAAATCAAGATGACTCATATAATTCATCACCACTTGTGTGGCTTTCTCTACAAACTGACGGTCGCTTTCAGAAAGAGTCATATTCGAAAACTCTTCTTCCGGAAAGTTTTCCAAATCCTTTTCTTCACACGGCTGAACGAGTACAGTACCCTGTTCCACTTGTCTCAACGCGTACTTCATCAACCAACTTCTCTGTCTTCTGCGATTCTCCAACAAACCTTGTACTTTCAGCTGGAGAATTTCCGTTGTGAAAGGTTTGGATATGTAATCATCAGCTCCTTTGGACAGACCTGCTACCATAGCATCATGATTAGTCTTAGCAGTCAGCAAAATAAAAGGAATACCTGCCGTATCCAAGTTCTCTTTCACTAACTGGCATAATTCATCACCTTGAATACCCGGCATCATAACATCTGAGAGTATCAAATCCGGATATTCTTGTTTCAAATAATCCAAAGCAGCTTCTCCGTGAGCCGCTTCTATCACCCGATATTGTTTTTCAAAGACTTTCTTCAGATAATGGCGCAAAGCATCATGGTCTTCTACAATCAATAAGGTTTCACCAGCATTGGACTGTTCTTCCTCTGCTGCCTCCATGGGTTTAACATCTGGCAAATGCTGTCCGGAGACTTTAGCAAAGTCCTTTCCTGTCATACCAGATTCTACAGCTACACCATCTGCCCGTTTGAAAGCCAACGTAAACGTAGTGCCCATATTCTCTTTCGAACGGAAAGAGATCTTTCCCTGAAGTAACTTAACAAGCCGATGCACCTGTAACAATCCGAAACCGCTTCCTTCTTCCTGTGATTTTCTGGCATTTTCGGCTCTATATACAGTAGAGAATAACAACTTCTGTTCTTTATGAGGAATACCAATACCTGTATCCTGAATATCCACATACACTTTGTGCTTGGTTCCATACAAAATGATATTAATTTCACCTCCCTGAGGAGTGTATTTACAAGCATTAGACAACAAGTTATCAAAAATCATCTCCAGTACCTTTTGATCTCCCCAAACATTAAAATCTTCTGATGGCAAATGAAGGTTTACCTCTAACCGCTTACTGACACAGTAATGCTGAAATTCAGCATATTCCTTCTCCAGCAATTCGTTCATGCTAATTGGCAAAAGTTGCAACGAATAGTTTCCTTGCTCCATACGCTCAAAATCCATCAACTGCCCTACCAAATCATGTAGCCTAGACGTATTATGACGGGCCAAATCCAAATAATAACGCGCATTATCAGTAAGTTCCTCCTTGCTCAAATCTTCCAACGGAGCCATTATCAAGGTGACCGGCGTACGGATATCATGAGCTGTATCCACAAAAAACCTAATCTTATCTTCATCGTATTGTTTTTGCAACTGCCCGCTTTTATAGCGAAGCGCAAAATAGAACACAAAACTAGCCAAACATAGATAGGCCAACCAAGCATACCAGGAATTCCACCAAGGACGGGCTATAGAGATATCCAACATCTCTTCGACAATCACTTCCCCACTATTTTTACGTATACTGCGCACTTTCAGTTTATAATGTCCTGGTGATACCTTTATATATTTCACTTTACCGTCAGTCGAAGGCAAACTCCAATCTGTTTCATAACCATCCAATATATACTGATAAGCTATATCACTCTGAAAACGGTAATTAATAGATTCAAAATAGACGGTAAAAGAATTATAAGCATAATCCAGATGAACTGACTTCCTTTGTAACTGGTCATACACCAACGGATAGGTTTCTCTACTTTCTTGTTCTCCAAGATTATCTATAACCAGTCCTGTAAAACGCAGCGGTGCCTGATAGTCGACATGGGCTATCAAGTGAGGAGATATACAAACAGCTCCGCTGGTACTCCCATAAAGGAATTGTCCGTCAGCCAATTGAGTAAACGAAGACTTGTTATATTCCCTGTCCACATCATGCAAATAATTCAAATCAGAAACTTGATTGTTTTCAATCAAAGCCAATCCTTTGCCTGTACTGATCCACACACGTCCGAAAAAATCTTTCTGAATACTGAACACATCATTAGATGGCATACCATCTTGGATAGTAAACGTTTTCACTTTCTTAGTCTGCATATTATACAGACTCAATCCACCGCCCTCAGTCCCCAACCAGACCGTATCATCTTCATTGAAGCACATGCTAATGATGTAAGCACTCGTATTGTTATTATGCTGCAGATTCTCGTACGAACTGGCATAATGCACAATATGCCCAGTATCTATAGTTATTAAACAAAAACCGTCTACAGTAGCTACAGCCATCTGATTTTTCCCAACCAACTGCAAAGAGTGAATCCACTTCACGCCAAAAGTCTGAAGTACCATTCCCTGAGGACTCATCTTTAACAAATCTCCATCCAAACCTCCTATCCACACATTCTGCTGTTTATCAAGCACAATAGAAAAAATACTATTCGTAGTAAGCCCCCCTCTCTGCTTGGTATAATGAGCCCGTATTCTTCCTGCCTTATCTAGCAAGTACACCCCATCGCCATAGGTACCTACCCACACACTCCCATTTTGACCTTTACAGAGACAAACCACCACTGTTGAAGTAAGCACCTGTTTCCACGAAGAAGAAGCTGTCTGTAAGATGCTAACTCCCCGATCTGTAGCAAACCATAAATCACCACAGGGATGCTCTATCACTCCATTCACATTATCGTTCCCCAATGATTGAGTATTTCTATATTCATGCATAAATACCCCTATCGGATATTTTAGCAATACAGCCACCGATACTCCTCCCGTATAACTTCCAATCCAAATGTTCCCCTGATAATCTTTAATAACCGCATAAATGCCATTTCCCTTAAGGCTCATCCGGATATCATCATCTATGGTAAACAACGGAAAGACATTTCCTACAGTCTTACCTACAGCATATACTCCTCCTCCATCTATTCCTATCAACAAATTATCGGAATCATACTCTGAAATGGCTCTTATCGGATTCATAAGTGCGCTATAAGATGTATACATCTTCGACAAACAACCAGTATGCAAGTCCATCCGCAACAAGCCACTGTTAAAAGTGCCCATCCACAACTGTCTTAATACCCTATCATAATACAACGTCTGCACATCTGTACCTTCAGAAACTTTTTTTACGAGAGTAGAAGCCCGTTTATTGTATACAATCATGCCATCAGAAGTTCCTACATATAAGCTATCTGCTATAGATAAAATATCATTAACATAGGAATCCTCCAGGACTAAATGTATATCTCCGGTCTGTTCCATTTTAAACAGGCCTGTACTTAATCCCAGCCATAACACACCATCGGGAGCAAAACAAAGCTTATTTAAAATAATCTCCCCTTGAATAAAAGAGCTCAAGACAAACAGCAAGTCAAAAGAATCCTTCTTGACAGAATAACGATAGATACGGCCAGAATGATCGTACGCCCACAATCCATAATCAACATCGTAACAAAGCTTTAATCTTCTGCCAGCCATATCTCCATAATGAAAGTCACCGGGCAAAGTATAATTCTTAACTGCATGGCCATTATAACGGTCAATGCCCGATTTGGTGGCAATCCACATTACGTGATACTTATCTTCTACGATAGAAAACACCCGCTGATTACTTAATCCATCAACACGGCCTATATGTCGGACATCATAGGTAGAATATGTTTGTCTGCTAAACGCCGAGACATGCAGCAAACACAACAAACATAATATGATACAAGATAAAGGTGTTTTCATATTTTAACGTGAGTTCGAAACAGACATAGATACAATTCACTGATAAATAGAAGCATATCAATAAAATTATTAAATTTACAGTGCGAATTATAACATTTAACAATTACCACTATGTTCTCAGAGTATAAAGTTACAGAGATTTATTGTACGACGGATGATTTTTTCGTAGAATTTGCTTTGTAGCAGAAAAAATAGGAGAGTCCGGGTCAGTTTGAAAACTTGAGGAAATTAGTTAAAATAGCTATCTTTGATACATGAAACAGAAACGCCAAGCCCCTTACTCCTATGGCATACCTCAAGAGTATTCACATTTGCACCTACCCCCCAAAGACTTCTTCTCGGAAATAGAAGTGCAAGACTTTCCCATTCGTGGCAAAGCTGTCTATCTACGCGTCAAGTACCGTCATTGAGAAGACCCGGAAACCGGACAGACTTATGGCCGTGATTGGAACTTAGTGACCTCCGGTAAAAATAACCCCAAAACAAGAAAGCCCCTGCATCTTCCGATACAGGGGCTTCTCTCTAAAAACGGCGACTACCTACTCTCCCACTGTTA
>NZ_JBCODG010000131.1:0-4487 GCF_040928965.1 Bacteroides sp. 2201st1_D9_2201SCRN_220225
GCCACCCATTCATTCTGCTGTTCTTTCTTGGGAAGCAGCGCAAGCAGGATATCCTCCATGAGCTGCAACAGTTCGGTGCGGTCCTTTACAACTTTCAGCGGGTTGAAACGGTATGAACGCGCGGGCCTGTCAAAGCTGACATAATAAAACTTGTGCGGATAACCATGCTTCTCTATCAGGTTATAGGCAGTCCGGGTATAATCGATGTCCTTGAAGTCGTATATAAAGCCGGCAAACCCCAAACGGATATATTCCTCCAACAACCACTTGCCTATACTCTTGGTCTTTCCTGAACCGGCTCCGCCATAAATCAGGAAATTGGAATAGTAATAATAAAATTCCAGATAGTTTTTCGATATTCCCGATTGTACGGGGAGCCTGATCGGGTTATTGTTTTCTCCGGGGCTTTTCGGTTTGCCCCGTTCCCATAACCATGACAGGACGAATATGACCAGGGAAGCACATGCCGGATAAAACACATATGCCGGAAAAAACAGATATGCCAGACAGGTTTCAACAATTATGCAAAGCAAAAAAACAAAGAAATTGATATACCATTTGCGACTTATGGTGGAAACTCCTGTTATCAGTGAAGCCACTGCCAATATAAACAGCTTGATATAAATGACACAATTCTCCATACTACTATAATAATTTACTTTAATACTTAATATGTAATTTACTTGTTTTACAGTAAATCCATCTGCAACGATTTATCATCCCTGCAACTCGTAGTTTCCAGACATCTGACCGTATAACCGGACGGGGTTTTGATTATCATAAGCGGTCTGTCGTACCCCGGCAGGTTAGTCGGCTTTCCCCGCAGTAGTGATATCCATCTGGCGGGACTTGTCTTCTCCGGTTTTGCCCCGATATCACGAAGTTCATCCAACACAGAAGTCATATCATGGGAAATTCCGTTGACTTGTAAGGTCATTTGTTCACCAAAGATCCTGAGCTCCCGGTTTCCCCAGGAAAAACTACATATCCCCGCCGGTTCATTCTCCGGTTCAGCCTTATCAAGAAACTTGTGTCTATCCGTTTTCATATCGCAAATTATTTCCGTTATAATTTCATTTCTGTAACTTTCCTCTTTAAGGCTGCCATCCCAGTGAGCCTTACTCCATAGCCCGAAGGTCCCTTGACAACCATAAGCATCCTGCCATCGGCCAGCTGCAAGGATTTTCCGCTAAAAAGCATTCTCCATTGTTCCGGAGTAAAGGAAACCGGTTTGACACCCGCTTCTCTCATCTTCTCCAGTACCGGTGTTACATCCACTTCCGAACCTCTTTTCTTGATACAGGCACTGCCATGTTTTGGCTCCAGTATAAGCTCACCTCCGGATATCCGGATTTTTTCAGGTGCGGCTGCTGTTTCCGCTTTTTTCAGGTTCTCCCCACTAGCATGGAGTATACTTCTAAGCTCTTTCGTGCCGATCTCGATATTGAATCCCAGCTTCCGCAGAAGGTTCCTGAAAGCCAGGCTGATCCTTTCCCAAACGGACAGTTCGATACCGTTCTCTGCTATATGCGCTAGATGCTCCTCAGTGGCAACCCGTATGTCTAATTTTTCCGTCCCGGCCAGGCGGGTAATTTCACCGCGCAACTTTTCCCCGCAGCCGGCAAACATTTCGTCCAGGAACGCATCCATATGCCCGTCCCCGATAAGTCTGCGCAGACCATAATGCGCCACACCTTCATGCAACAGGGTACGTTCGATATCCTCTTTCCCCCGGGCGTGCGGAAGATACAGGCATATATGCTGCGAGGGAATGTCATACCATCCCCGGATGTCTTTTCCGCAGGAAAGTAGGCCGCGCACGTCAGGAGAGCTTACCTCATCGGCACGACGGACCACTTCCAAAGGAATATGCTGTTTTCCGGCCAGAAAAGACGCATGGCGTGCGAGTTCATCCATCCGGGCCTCCCTTGAAAGGAATATCTGTTCGCTGCGGGCAATATCCTCGGTGGAAACGGCAAGCGTGTTCCGTCTTTGGCCGGAAGTAAAATTCATCCTGGCCTGCACATTACGCGCTTCCACTTCCCCAGCAGTGGAACGGTATTTCTGTATGCTGCTTTTGAACCGGTCAATGTCATTCACCAGGTCAAAGATATTTTCGTACCCGTATTTTTCAGCCACGAGGCTGAGAGGGTAATCGTAACGCCTCAATATTGTCCCATAGGGTACTTCCCGGCCAAGCGCAGCGAATATACCTTTCGGGGTGTTGTCGAAACCTCCACCCTCTAAAATCCTTCCGTCAGTGGCCTGTACGATATCCAGAATCACATTCTCTGCCGTATTTTTAAATTCCTCCGGGCTGCTTCCCCTTGCAAATCCCTCCATGCGTTGTATGGCATGTTGTATCTCATGTGCCAGGACGGACTTTACATCATCTGTCCGGGAAATGTTTACTACTATCCTGCTATCCGAATGGAGATAGGTTCCGCCGTAGTCAGCCGATGGCAGGTCTACAAACTCCAACCGGGTTTGTTTCATTTCAGGATAGGCATGGAACAGTTCATCGTCTTTCACATAGTCATCCAGATAAATCCGTTCACGCAGTGCATCCTGTTCCTTCAGTCCGGCTGCCAGTTCCGTCAGTTCCGCAAAACGTTTCCACTCCACCTCAGGGAGCATCTTCCCCTCTATTTGCCGGTCAAGAAGATTTTCAAACTCCCCGTACCAGGACTGTTTTTCCAACAGGCGTGAGTAGCCCAGATCTCCGGCCGGATGGTATTCGAAATCCGGTGTCTCATAGCGCCACTTGCTGTCAACTCCGCGTTCCCAGCCTGTCGCCATTTTTATTGTTCCGGCATCCTTGCCTGACTTTTCCATTTCGCGGGCCACTGCAAGGTTTTCCAGACGCGAACAGACTCCTTCAAACCGGTCAAGGTTGGAAGCCCCTTTTTCTCCTATGAAACGGAAACGTTCATGGGCGGTTATCTTCAGGTCGGCCTCATTGAAAATGACATAGTTCCGTGCACCGTCAGCCCGGCCGCCGGTCGAATACTCCGCCGGATAGTCAATACCGGTAAAACCCGCCCGCGAAAGAAACTCGCTGGCGAGACGTCCCGAATCAGTGTCCGTTTCCAAATCTATGAACATATAGTCCAGAAAGCCATAGAACTCCTTGCCACTGTTCCATACATGGGACTTGCCATTCCAAAAATCGCTTGTAACACCGGAGAAAAGTATATGCTCTTTTCGCAGTTGCAGGAATATTTGTCCTTGCTGTTCCGGCGATACCGGAGACTCCCATCGCAGGTAGTTCGTCCCGTTGCTTTCCGGAATTTCCACTGTATAAAGGTGGCGTGGCAGTTCAATGCATATCCTGCCGGCATCGATGTCGGAAAGCAAATCCTTTTTCTGCTGCTCGAATGCCTTTCGCCTTCTGCTGTATGTGCCCGCAGCACGCCCGTCCATATACACGGAAGAAATGTTCCGTTTCAAACTGTCCACGTCGGTGGAAGAAAGGATCTGACGTTTCCATACTCTCCATACGCCATCAAAATAATATTCGTTGTCAAGTACCGAGGATAAAGGCTCCCCGTCATAGGTGATGTGGTTTCCCCGCTTTATGCCGATGGCCGCATACCTTTTGGCTATTGCGTCCACTTCTGTCACATAAGTGCCCCAGCCGTAGGCCTGCGCCCCTTCGCCGGTTCCGGTAAAGGCACGGTCGAAATGTTCGAAGGAGGCCGGACTGCCATGGTATACCTGCCGGAAACGGATGTCGTCAATGTCCGGCGAAAAAGCGCCGGTGTTCCGCTCCGAATACAGATATTTGCCGGCCGCCTTCAGTTGGTTCGGAGCAAGAACGGCCAGGCATTCGACGCCCTCATCCATACTCCGGATGGCATCATAGCCCTTTGCCCTGATGACTTTCTGCATGGTAGGTGTCTCCACTATACGCCAGGAGTTACCGCCTGCCAGCATTTTCTCCGCGTCCTCTCGGGAAACAGGGAGTTCCAGACCGAGATAGAAGTCGTAAGCTGTAATATTTTCCCCTAACTCATCCAGAACCTCTCGGACTGCATTCCCGTCTTTTACATCGAAAGGCTTCCTGGCATTGGCAAAGAGGTCATATACGTAGCTTACCTCCGTCCACTGTTCTTCTCCGTTTTCATCGTCCGGCAGTTCCATACTGCGTATCGACCCGATGCTACTGGCCTTTCCCTCGTCAAAGGAGGTGAAAATCAATCCGCCATATGCGCCGCCCCTGAAAGTGTGGAAAGGGGCGTCGGTCACATCTATCACCCAGTCATCGTCAATCCTGAACCGGGTTTTGTGCCCTTCCTGCTCCCTTGAAAGGGATGTACCATGATAGACCACCAACGGCTCCCCGTTCTCATCCACAACTTTTGAGCTGTTTGTTTGGAGAATAGAAAACAAACGCTTATCTTTGAAATTGGAAAGGAGCGGATTACTTTCAATTCCAGCTTTTTGTATTGTTGGGATAATTGAGAGCAATTCGCTCTTTTCTATGC
>NZ_JBCODG010000132.1:0-4409 GCF_040928965.1 Bacteroides sp. 2201st1_D9_2201SCRN_220225
ACGTAACTCTTTAAAATGGTCTACATCAAACTTAGCTTTGGCAATGTTTGCCAAAATAGGAGGAATTCCTTGGATTGTTAAACCTAGTAACAAGAATTGTTTAATATTGGGCATTGGTAGTTCTCATAAAAAAAACAAAGAAACTGGTGAAATTTCTAAATATTTTGCATATACAGTATGTTTAGATTCTAGTGGCTTGTATAAAGCATTGGAGGTTTTGGCTGAAGAGGAGTCAGAAATTACTTATCTGGAAAAGTTGACAAATAATTTGATAACAATACTGAAGGAACAAAAAGCGAACTATGAAACATGTGTATTGCATTTACCATTTAAAATTAAAAAGAAAGAGATTATTGCAATTTCTAATGCCATAAAACAAATAAAAGATATTGAATTAGTTGTCGTTAAGATAAATATTGATAATAAATATTTTGGCTACAGCTTTCATAATACATTAGTTCCTTATGAAAGTAGTTTTGTCAAACTTTCAAAAGATGAATACCTTGTATGGTTTGAAGGATTGTTGTATGGAAAAGAAGTTGTTGACAAAAGGTTGTCCAATCCCGTCCATATCAAATTTCTAAATATAAATAATAGAAAAGACTTTGATGAACAAGCATACTTACAGGATATTTTAAATCTGTCTGGAGCTAACTGGAGAGGATTTAATGCAAAATCAATTCCAATTTCAATATACTATTCACAAATTATAGCAAAATATACTGAAGCTTTTGAAAACATATCTGGATATGAAGAAGGAGCTATATCGAATAATAAGCCATGGTTTTTATAAATATATATAATTATGGAAATAAAAGGTGATGATTTACTATTTTTATTTGGAGCAGGAGCCAGTGTTGATGCTGGGATTCCAATGTCAAACGCTATGGTCCAAAGAATAGAAGAATTGATAGTCCAACATGAAGATTGGAAGCCATATAGAGATTTATATTACTATTTAAAAAGTAGTATTAACTATTCAGATGGCATATTAGGACGATTTGATGAGCCATTTAATGTTGAAAGATTATTAGTTGTTATTACAGAAATTGAAAAGAGAGAGAGTAATATAATGTATCCATTTATCGGAACATGGAATATTAGATTACTTGATCTAGCTGGAAATAATTTTGATTGTATTAAACGCTTTCATAAGTTGATAAGAAGACAGCTCAATAAATGGGTAGGATTAAGAAATTATGATGCAGCCAGTTATTGGCAGTCTTTCATATCTCTATCAACTGATATTGGACAACTCATGAAAGTTTTTACACTGAATTATGATTTATGTTTTGAGAATATTGTTGGAAAAGAGAAAATTATTGAACGAGGCTTTACTCAAGAAACACATGAATGGCATTCTTCTAATTTTGACAACACATCTGGTAAACATTATAATTTGTATAAACTGCACGGTTCTATTAATTGGTATATAGTTAATGATAAATTACATCAAAGTGAGAAAATAGAAGAGGATCCAGAATTAATATTTGGTATTCAACACAAAATGACATCGGTTGACCCCTATTTTTACTATTCATCTATTTTAAGAATAGCTTGTCATGATGAAGCAAAATTAATAGTTGTCATAGGTTATTCTTATGCTGATGAATATGTAAATATTATTATTTCCCAAGCACTTAATATGAGAAGTGAATTGAGGGTTATCAATGTCGCTCCTTTTAATATAAGTGAAGATGCTGAAAAAAAAAGGATAGCCGAGCGCCTAAAATTAAAAAATTTGGAACAACTGATTGTAGTCAATGCTACAGCCAAGGATTTTATGACAAAAACGATGAATAAAGATTTCTTTGTCAAACAGATAAAAGAACCTGAAGGATCTCCATTTGATTAGAATCATTTACATTAAAACAGATTTCTATAATTTATTGATAACAAATAAGACGAAGATAAATTCATGGGATTATAAATATAGAGTAATCTGTATATAGCAAAAAAAGTTCATTGATATTCAATGTCTTTTGTTTTTTGTGAAACTCCAATGGGCAAATGAATAGCTATATATATGAGTTCGAAAAAATCTATTTTCTACTTGTAAAATCAAAATAAAACTGTATCAGTTTATAACTAAAATCAGTGACAACGGTGTGAATAATGATGAAAAGCATTAGAAACCAGCACTCTAAGCTCTGAAAGGTAGAGTATAAGCAAGAAGTAAAAAGTCTGGGAGTGAGTCCCTGAAGGTGTCTGTTCACCCGATACAGTATATTGACCTTATTATTTATGGCACATATTACGGAGATATTATAACATTGGCTACTCAACCGTTGAGCAGTCACCCCCAAAAGGCAGAAAACGCAAAATTGAGATAATAAACAGATAGAATACTCTTCACGACTATTCTATAACAAATACATAAATAAGTTATACCTTATATTTTTTAAGATATTAATAATCAGATTTATGCAAAAATAAATGACTGTATATTTTGTTATATTCCAAATATTGCCTACATTTGTATATGAGTTATTTGAAACTATGCAAAGCAATGTAACGCGAAGCTAAACTTTCATCACTAAATCGTTACCTGCATCTTTTAAATACTGTAGTTGTCTTCTGATTTATAGCAAATTACAACAAATAGCTTTGTTTCAGCAGGAGAAACTATTGGTTTGCCCCTTTAAAACTTGTAGTTCCATGTAGTCAATTATTTCCCTGCTTCCGTATGGCTTCCAGCGTCATGCTCTCCTGTAATTTCCCCCGTTTGTTGTATCTTTCTTCCTTTACGATACCTACGCCTTTGGCATACCAGCTCATGCTGTATTCTTTTTCGGAGAAAAGCATGAATTTGGCTTTGGATTCTGTATAGATTTTAATGCAGTCGAAGTCTCCTGCCGGAGTATGCACTCTCTCCTTTCCCTTGTATTTCCCTTCGAGGGAAGCTTTCATTCTCATAGGTCCTATTTTTTGCGTATACTTGCAGGGAGGAAGTTCTTCGTCCATGCCAGCATTTTCTTTGATAGGGATGCTTATGCGTCCTTCGGCATGCATGTATTTGCTGTACTCGTCATACTCCTTTTCGGCTCTGGAACAGTCTTTTTGAGGGTACTTGGAAAGGTAGTCCAGTTTTGCCTCTGTATTCTCTATCTCTGCATCCAGTGCGATGAATTCTGTGATGCCGGTCTTTTTGCGGTATATGAATGTTTCCCGGTTCGTACCGTCTATAATCTGAGTCGGGCTGTAGCTGTCGCCATACCACCGTAAGTCTACTACAATGCGTTCGTTCTCGTGAATGACGTCTCTTACTAAGGCTGAATCTTTCAGGGTTTTCTCTTGTTTCTTGTCGATAGTGGTGTAATGAAGTACTTTTCCTATCTCTGTACAGCAATATTGGGCACTGATAGGAATAAAATTAAATAAAAATAAAAAAAACAGGCCTTCTTTCATGGTGTTTTTAAATAATTTTTTATATCTTAGGCAAATATAATTAAAAATAATCAATTATGAAAAACTTGTTAGTGAAAATCCTGTTTGTTGTTGTAGGACTTGTAATCGGTTCTTGTTCGCAAAGTGAAATAGAGGAGCAAGTCTTAAAGTCAAGTGTTGAACAAGTTCAAATGGAAGAACTAATTCAATATGTGGAAGATATAAAACCTTATGTGCCTGCTCCGCTTGATGTGCACACTCGTGGCTTTTGGAGTTCTTTTAGAAGCTGGTTTAAAAATCTAGGAAAAGCTGATGCCGGTGGCTATAGATGGGGACGTGATAATGGAATGAATTTTTGGAGAGGACTTCGTGTTTCTTTAACAACATCTTTGGTAACGGCAATAAATGGGGGGATGCTCGAACTGCCTGGAAGATAAATGATGAATGGAAAGTGTATTCTAACTCTTCAAGGCAACATAAAGAGTTGGGTAATAGTCATAATAGGGCTATCTATGAACTTTGTCGGGAGAATCCAACCCTTAGATATGGCAGTAATATCAGTGATTCTGCTTTGTCATCGATGATTGAAACGAAACTTAAGCAGATGGGGTATAGTGATGTTGGTATATCTTCTTTAGAATGGGGAAATATAATAATTCTTATAAGAAATTTGAAAAATGCACTTAACACGTCTTCAGATTTGAATAATGTTTTTATTGCAGGAATTTCAAGCTCACCAACTTTGGACTATCAGTTTTTGGATGAATATTTAGATTCTGTTCTTTTGTTGGAAGATAGAGAAGAAATGATTACTTTTACGGAAAAAATATATACAAAAATAGACTCTTTACCAGGGGTGAAAAAAGAGTTGTTAAAGGGAATGGTTTCGATTGCATTGTGCAGTATAAACCTTTGGGTTCCTATTTAATAAACATTTCTTTTGAGAAAAAAGAAGGTGTGTCGTAATGCACGATGCACCTTCTTTCTTGTTTATCACCGATATAAATCGGTTTATTTTCTTC
>NZ_JBCODG010000133.1:0-4227 GCF_040928965.1 Bacteroides sp. 2201st1_D9_2201SCRN_220225
GATAGAGCTTTTTTCTTATATAGACTTGCTAAATTATATGCTTAAATATAAAATCCCTCAGATTGTTACGTTGATCCATAAAGACAGGTGATATAGAGGCATAAAAAAAGGCTATCTATCCCAGACAGCCAATCTTTTTGTTAACCTTAAATCTAATACTATGAAAAACACATTGCAAATATACGGACATTTCGGGAATCTCCAAATTATCGGAGGGCTGTGGTCCTACTTATAACATGGTTTAATAGGAATACGCTGTTGTTAACAAATCAGCACCCGGAAATTAAGAAAAACTTACAGTCTTTTCCTCTTATAAGCAAATTCCTGCCATTTCTCTTCCGGCCAATCCTGCCGCTGCATCTCCGTACGCGCCATGACAAAGAAGAGATCTGACAGACGGTTCACAAAACGCAAAATATCCTCATTCAGCGGAGCTTGGCGATGCAGTGTCCATAAGCGTCGCTCGGCACGCCTTGCCACTGTGCGGGCAAAATGTAGTTGCGCAGAAACAGGCGTACCACCCGGCAGAAGAAAATAGCCGTTCTCCTTCAGTCCGGCAGTCATGGCATCCATTTCCTGTTCGCAGCGTACGGTCAGTTCGGCGGCAGAAAGAAGATTGGGGTTCAACACGCCATCGGGCGTAGCTACATGGCTCATCACTACCATCAGTTCTCTTTGAATGGTATGCAGCAGTTCCTGCCAATTGTCTTCGGCAGGAAGCATGGAACGTACGATTCCTATTACGGCATTCAGTTCGTCCAGACAGCCGTTTGCCTCGATGCGAATATCATCTTTGGGAACACGCGCTCCGCCATGAATGCCGGTGGTTCCTTTATCTCCCGTACGGGTATATACTTTTTTCATCTTTCAGCGTATGCTTATTCAAATAACCTCATTATATCCGTTTCACCCCAATAAAGATGCGTGTAACTTGCTATCGTATTCTTGTAGCGGAATACGGGAGTGTTCACCGGTTGCCCTTTGGCATTATACACCTGCACGACGGTAGGCGGCATATACAGATCTTTCTTACTGTCATCGGGAGCCGTCCCCGACTTGCCGAACTGCGTATAATGAAACTCGTGCCCCCGCAAACGCTGCCCCTTATAGTCGAAGCTGCGATACCCCAACGTCAATTTCCGATCTTCACTCTCATTGGAGATATAAAAAGGAAACACACCCGCCATTCTGTCGAACCCGCTGCCACCGCTCTCATGCTCCCGTTTGTCATAACCTATGGCATACGAAAGGTAAATCATTCCGCCACACTCCGCCAGCGTCTTTCCGCCGCGCTCTATATACTCCCGAACGGATTCTTTCACCTGACGGGCTCCGGCAAGCGCCATAGAATGTTTTTCTGGATACCCGCCCGGCAAGTACAACAAATCGGTGTCCTGCGCTATGGGGACATCCTTTTCCGGATCGAAGAAAGAGATACGACCCATTCCGCGCAACATCTCCAGATGTTCTTCATAAATGAAAGAGAAAGACTCCTCGTTACGTGCCACCAAGATACGCAGGTTGCCCGGTTTCCTACCGCCGACAAACTCCTTATCCCTTTCCCGCGTTTCCCGCAACGGAACCGCCGTCTTCGCCAGCAGCAGTTTCCAATCCACGCATTGCTCCAATAACCTTGTCAGAGTACCGATGGCATCCGTGCCTTTGGATCGACTGAAATCAAGTCCCAAATAACGTGATTCCTGCTCCAGCATTTTCTCCTTTGGAAGATACCCCAGACAGGTTATGCCTACCTCGGCACACACTTCCCTGAGCATTTCATAATGGCGGGACGACCCTACACGATTGAATATCACCCCCGCAATCCGTATATCCGGACGAAAATGGATGAATCCCGACAGCAAAGGAGCCATTGAATAAGCGGCAGACTTGGCATCCACCACCAGCACGACTGGAAGTTGCAACAACTGAGCTATCTCCGCCGAAGAGCCCCGGTCGCGATCATATCCGTCAAACATTCCCATCATCCCTTCCACAATGCAGACATCCGCAGAAACGGCATGATGTGCATAGAGTTCGCACACATGTTCACCGGAAGCCATAAACGTATCCAGATTAATGGATGCACGTCCGCATACAGCCGTATGATATTTGGTATCGATATAATCCGGACCGCATTTAAAAGGCTGTACCGCCAATCCTTTTTGTGTCAGCAAAGCCATTAGTCCGCGGCTTACGGTGGTCTTTCCGCTACCCGATGTGGGGGCTGCTATGAGAAACTGAGAAACGCGACGCATGTTATTTAGGTATAAGGTATGAAGTATAAAAGGGCTGTTATGGATTTTGTCGGACAAAGGTAATAATATATCCGGTAAAAGTCTTATCTTAGCTGCCAAATATAAAAAACGCTATGATAACCGAAGAACTTAAAAAACTCTACATTACACATACCGGGCACGAACCCGAAGCCATCGACGAACTTCCCTCTTCCGGCTCAAACCGCCGCTATTTCCGCCTCAAAGGTACGCCTACGCTGATAGGGGTAAGCGGCGAATCCGTTGAGGAAAACCGTGCCTTTCTCTATATGGCAGAGCATTTCCGCGGAAAAGGATTGCCCGTGCCCGAAGTGTTTATCCGTTCCGAAGACAATATTTACTATTTGCAGGAAGATTTAGGAGATACGCTTCTGTTCAACGCCATCGAAAAAGGACGCAAGACAAGCGTATTCGATGAAGAGGAGAAGCAATTGCTTCGTAAGACCATGCGCCTGCTGCCCGCCGTGCAATTTGCCGGAGCCGACGGCATGGACTTCTCCTACTGCTACCCGCAGGCTGAGTTCAACAGCCGTAGCATTCTGTGGGACTTGAACTACTTCAAGTATTGTTTCCTCAAGGCAACGGGCATGGACTTTCAGGAAGACCGCCTGGAAGATGATTTCCAGAAAATGGCAGACGTGCTTCTCCGCAGCAGTTCCGCAACTTTCATGTATCGCGACTTCCAAAGCCGCAACGTGATGATTAAGGATGGCGAACCCTGGCTTATCGACTTTCAGGGCGGACGTAAAGGGCCTGTCTACTACGACGTGGCCTCATTCCTGTGGCAAGCCAAGGCCAATTATCCCGACAGCCTGCGCCAAGAACTTCTGAAAGAATACATCGAAGCCCTGCGCAAATACCAGCCGGTGGATGAGAGCTATTTCTATGCCCAGCTCCGTCATTTCGTACTGTTCCGCACCATGCAGGTATTGGGCGCATACGGTTTCCGCGGTTACTTCGAGAAGAAGCCCCACTTCATCCAAAGCGTGCCTTTCGCCATTGAAAACCTGCGCCAGCTGTTGCAGGAGCCTTACCCCGAATATCCGTATCTCTGTAAAGTCCTGCACAGGCTGACCGAACTGAAACAATTCACCGACGACCTGAAAAAGCGTCGTCTGGTAGTAAAAGTCACCAGTTTCGCCTATAAAAAAGGTATCCCCGAAGATTCTTCCGGCAACGGCGGTGGTTTCGTATTCGACTGCCGTGCCGTAAACAACCCTGGCAAATACGAACGTTACAAGCCTTTCACCGGCCTCGACGAACCCGTTGTCCGCTTCCTTGAAGAGGATGGGGAAATCGCCGTATTCCTCGAACACGTATATGGTCTGGTAGATGCATCCGTGAAACGGTATATGGAACGGGGATTTACCAACCTGTCCGTATGTTTCGGCTGTACAGGCGGCCAACACCGCTCCGTATATTCGGCCCAACACCTTGCCGAACACCTCAACAAGAAGTTCGGCGTACAAGTGAACCTGATACACAGAGAACAGAACATAGAACAGAATTTTAGCGCGAAACAGTAATACTGCCCGTCATCCTATTATTTTATGAAAGCAATGATATTTGCCGCCGGACTGGGAACCCGTCTTCGTCCGCTGACAGACCACACCCCAAAAGCGCTCGTCTCCGTAGCCGGAAAGCCGATGCTGGAACGGGTGATTTTACGGTTGAAAGAAGCCGGATTCAATGACATTACGGTCAATATCCACCACTTTGGAGAACAGATTATCGAGTTTCTCCGCGCCAATAACGATTTCGGCATCACTATCCACCTCAGTGACGAACGGGATATGCTGCTCGACACAGGCGGCGGGATAAAGAAAGCGCGTCCGTTTCTGGACGGCAACGAACCGTTCCTGGTGCACAATGCCGACATCCTTTCCGACATCAATCTTGCAGAGCTTTACCGGCATCATCGGGAAAGCAATGCAGAGGCTACACTGCTCGTCAG
>NZ_JBCODG010000134.1:0-4200 GCF_040928965.1 Bacteroides sp. 2201st1_D9_2201SCRN_220225
TAACAAAGCCCCAGCTTGTGAAAGTCGGGGCTTTGTACGTAAAATAATGAAGGTGTGCATTTTGACACACCTTCTTTTAATATTCTTAAGAGAAATGATTCCTCTTATGCTTTTACGCGGCTTACGTAAGAACCGTCGCGAGTGTCAATTTCGATAGTCTCGCCTTCGTTGATGAACAACGGTACACGTACGGTTGCGCCGGATTCTACGGTTGCAGGTTTCAGCGTGTTGGTAGCCGTATCGCCTTTCAGACCCGGTTCGGTGTAAGTAATCTTCATCTGAACCTTCACGGGTACGTCAGCATACAGAACGGTTTCGGTAGAAGCATCGGACACAACGTCTACAACCATTCCTTCGAGCAGGAAGTCCACACCGTTAATCAGGTCGTGGGCGATGGGAATCTGGTCGAAAGTTTCCTGGTTCATAAACTGGTAGTTGTCACCGTCGTGATAGAGATATTGGTGCGGACGGCGTTCTACGCGTACGTCTTCCAGCTTTTCACCGATGTTGAAGCGGCGTTCCAGCACATAGCCGTTGACTACATCTTTCAGCTTGGTACGCATGAAAGTATTACCTTTTCCCGGCTTCACATGCAGGAAGTCGATGCAGAAATAAAGCTTGCCGTCCATGCGGATGCAAGTTCCGATTTTAATGTCTTGGGCATTAATCATACTTTATAGTCTTTATTATTGTTATTTATTAAGATGTTTCGCTCAATTTGCGAGTGCAAAAGTAATGGAAATCGGTAAAAAACACAAAAAGTTTTGAGATAAAAAGAGTTATCTCTTGGTTATTTTAGAAAAAGTCTCTATTTTTGCAGCCCGATTACGTAGAATAATAACATAAAACAAGATACAGTAATGAAAAGAACATTTCAACCTTCTAACAGAAAGAGAAAAAACAAACACGGATTCCGTGAGAGAATGGCTACAGCTAATGGTCGTAGAGTATTAGCCGCACGTCGTGCCAAAGGCAGAAAGAAACTGACTGTTTCTGACGAATACAACGGAGTGAAGGCATAATCATTCCTTTTAATAGAGATAAGAGAGCCGCAAAGGACTGGTAACAGTGTTTTGCGGCTTTTCTTTTGTGAAACTTTCAAGAAAACATCATTGCAATGCGCCTAAATTGCATTATCTTTGCATCAAAAGCGAAGATAAACTGCACCCCGGCATAAAAAATGAACGGGTTCATTTTATTCTGCTCTCGGTTTGCATTATCTTTGCATCAAATTGTAGTGATTATGACTATAAAGGAATTTTTTTCTTTCCGGCAGAACAAATACTTCTGGATAAACATCCTGGCAATGATTGCCGTGGTAGTGTTGTTGATGTTCGGAACATTAAAAGGAATCGATATATATACCCATCACGGCGAGGCTGTGGTAGTGCCCGATGTGAAAGGCATGACGGTGGCGGAGGCCGGAGCGGTGTTTGACAGCCGGGGACTGGCTTGTATCGTTTCCGACTCCACGTATGTCAAGGATAAACCTGCCGGCTGCATCCTGGACTATAATCCGGCTGCCGGGCAGAAGGTGAAGGAGGGACGTATCATTTATCTGACAATCAATGCCATCAATATACCTTTGCAAGTCGTTCCCGATGTGGCGGACAACAGTTCCCTGCGTCAGGCGGAGGCGCGTATCCTGGCTTCGGGCTTCAAGTTGAACGACATCCAATATGTGCCCGGCGAAAAGGATTGGGTGTACGGCGTGAAGTACCGTGAGCGTATGCTCGCTATCGGTGATAAAGTGCCTATGGGTGCAACGCTGACTTTAATGGTAGGCGATGGTAACAGGGAAGTGCTGGAAGGCGATTCTTTGTCTGCGGACGAAAGCATGGGGAACTCGGACGAAGCCGTTTCCGAAGGTTCTGCTGCCGATGAATCCTGGTTTTGATGTTAAAGGTGTGCGAGAGTGAAAGTGTCTTTAATCCGTAAAAAGGACAAACGATGATCGAAGAGTTACCGGACGACATAGAGAATGATGTACTGGACGATATAGAACCTGTAGGTGACGAGTCGCAGCTTTACGAGCACTTCCGCGTAGTAGTGGACAAGGGGCAGGAGATGGTGCGTGTGGACAAGTATCTGTTCGACCGCCTGACCAATGCCTCGCGCAACCGTATACAGAAAGCTGCCGATGCCGGATTTGTGATGGCGAACGGCAAACCGGTGAAGAGCAGTTACAAGGTGAAGCCTCTGGATGTGATAACGGTGATGATGGACCGTCCCCGCTATGAGAACGAGGTTATTCCCGAAGATATTCCCCTGGATATAGTGTATGAGGACAAGTACCTGATGGTAGTCAACAAACCGGCAGGGCTGGTGGTGCACCCCGGACACGGGAACTACCGCGGCACGCTTGTCAATGCCATTGCCTGGCACATGAAAGATATTCCCGATTATGATGCCAACGACCCGCATGTGGGGCTTGTGCACCGTATCGACAAAGATACATCCGGCTTGCTGGTAATTGCCAAGACACCGGATGCCAAGACCAATCTCGGTCTTCAGTTCTTTAACAAGACCACCAAACGCCGTTACCGCGCCCTTGTCTGGGGAAATGTGGAACAGGACGAAGGCACAATCGTCGGTAACGTAGGCCGTAATCCCAAAGACCGTATGCAGATGACCGTCCTTCCGGACGACCAGGGCAAGCATGCCGTTACCCACTACCGTGTGCTGGAGCGCCTGGGGTATGTGACACTCGTGGAGTGTGTGCTCGAAACGGGTCGTACCCACCAGATCCGTGTACACATGAAACACATCGGGCATATTCTCTTTAACGATGAACGCTACGGCGGTCATGAGATTCTGAAAGGAACTCATTTTGCCAAATACAAACAGTTTGTAAACAATTGCTTCGATATTTGTCCGCGGCAGGCGTTGCACGCCATGACGCTGGGGTTTGTGCATCCCGTTACCGGAGAAGAAATGTACTTTACCTCGGAGCTGCCGGACGACATGAACCGGCTGCTCGATAAGTGGAGAGGCTATATTAGTAATAGAGAATTAGAATGAAACGCACAATCGCTATTGTATGCGGAGGAGACACTTCCGAATTTGAGGTCTCCTTACGCAGTGCACAAGGAATCTACTCCTTCATCGACAAGGAGAGATACACATTATATATTGTGGAGATGCGCGGGACCGACTGGCACGTGCAGCTCCCCGACGAAACGAAGACTCCGGTAGACCGCAACGACTTCAGCTTCCGGCTGGACGGTGCGAAGGTAGTGTTCGACTTCGCCTATATCACTATCCACGGTACTCCGGGAGAAGACGGACGCCTGCAGGGGTATTTCGATATGCTTCACATCCCTTATTCCTGTTGTGGGGTACTTGCCGCCGCACTGACGTATGACAAGTTTGCCTGCAACCAGTATCTGAAGGCGTTCGGCGTGCGCATTGCCGATTCCTTGCTGCTTCGTCAGGGACAGTCGGTTTCCGATGAAGATGTAATCGGGAAGATAGGCTTGCCTTGTTTTATCAAACCCAGCTTGGGCGGTTCCAGCTTCGGTGTGACGAAGGTGAATGTGAAGGAACAGATACAACCCGCCATTGCAAAGGCTTTTGCTGAAGCCAAAGAAGTTTTGGTAGAGGCTTTTATGGACGGTATGGAGATTACCTGCGGCTGCTACAAAACCAAAGAGAAGTCGGTGGTATTTCCTATTACGGAGGTGGTGTCGCATAACGAGTATTTTGACTATAAAGCCAAATATAACGGTGAGTCGGACGAGATAACTCCGGCGCGCATCCCCGATGAACTGCGCGACCGCGTACAGAAACTCACTTCCGCCATTTACGACATTCTCGGTGCTTCCGGAATTATCCGCGTCGACTATATCATTACCGAAGGAGAAAAGATAAATCTGCTGGAAGTGAACACCACTCCGGGTATGACTGCCACCAGTTTTATCCCGCAGCAGGTGCGCGCGGCGAACCTGGATATTAAAGATGTGATGACAGATATAATAGAAAACCAATTTTAGATATTAACTATTAGGTATCAACCGGCTATCAGATGCCCGCTTGTTAGTCTTGAAACCAAATACTTATTGTTTAAAATTTAAAATTGCATATCATGGAATTTGAAGAAATCCGCCCTTATCATGACGAAGAATTACCTCAGGTTTTTGAGGAATTGATTGCTGACCCGGCGTTCCAACAAGTGGCTTGCGCCGTTATGCCGGGTGTCCC
>NZ_JBCODG010000135.1:0-4257 GCF_040928965.1 Bacteroides sp. 2201st1_D9_2201SCRN_220225
GACTGACGGGAACCGGCATCTTCTTTCTGCCGGATCTCCCGGACGGCTTTGTCATATTCCATATTGATGTCCTTTATTTCCCCGTCCAGCTTTTCGGTGGCGGCATTTACGGTTTTGGCGGACGGCTTTTGCGTCTCCCTGCTTTTCTTCCCGGCGGAAGCGTTTTCATTTGCAGCGGCATTGTCCTTGTCCTTCGATGTTGCCGTTCCTGCTTCTGTCTCCGTTTCGTTTTTTACCTCAGCAGCACCTTCCAGTTTGACACCGTACATCTCCTCCGCCTGTCTTTTCACCTCTTCCGAAGGATGCCGGATGAGCTGTGCGGCTTTTCTGTCGGTATGCAGGACAAAAAGCTGTACTTTCTCCGTCGGTTCTTCAATGAACCGGACATTACCGGGATTTTCTCTGACCGCGGCAAACTGCATGATTTCCGAAGGTACGGATACATAACCGATATTTTCTCCCCTGGCTTGCACTGCGGCCAGTTGTACTGTTTCGGAAGGGGATTTGATATACCGGAATACTCCCGGATCTCCTTGTACGGCCATATGTTGCACTTTCTTTGCCGGCTCTTCAATATACCGGATATACTCCGGAGCTTTCTGTACGGCTGCCAGTTGTACCTTCTCCGCAGGTTCCTTGATGGAAGCGATGTATTGCGGATTTCTCAATACGGCCATTAACTGTACTTTTTCCGCAGGCTTTTTTATCAGGGAGATGCATTCCGGTTTTCTTTCCACGGCCATCATCTGGGCCTTTTCCGTAGGGGAAGAAATGAAACCAATATAGACAGGTCTGTTGCGTATGACGGCAAGCTGTACTTTTTCACTGGGTGTGGCAATGAAATGTATATTATGCGGGGCTCCCTTGATTGCGGCAAGCTGTACCTTTTCCGCAGGCTTGTCTATGAAGCAGATAACACTTCTGTCCCTTCGTATTGCCGCCATCTGGACACGTTCGGAAGGGTTTTCAATCATACTGATGGCGCGGGGATTTCGGAAAACCTCCCTCATGTCCCGGCTGAAAAGGGCGGCCAGTCGTTCTAAAATGGTAGGCATACGTTCAGTTTTTAAAAGGTTCGACTTCTTTCATGAATTTTTCAATGGCTGCCGTACTCGGCCTTTCCCCGGCTTTGTCCTTCTGCATCTGCAGCACCAGTTCTTTGACCGCTTTCAATACTGTCTGACCGGGGAAAAGACTTAGTTCCAATACACCTTCCATCGCGACGAGACAGGCTGTCGGTGAGGGGTTATGTATCAGGAAGATGCTTTCCGCAGAGGTGGTAACAGCCGAAAGCTGTACCTTTTCCGTGGCAAAAGGAAGATGCCTGATGAGTTCCGGCTTTTTCTGTACTGCGGCCAGTTGCATCTTTTCGGTAGGACTTTCAATTTGCAGAATCGCATCCGGATCTTCCAGAATCGCTTTCAACCGGGATGTGTCCGGTAATGTACTGTTTTTATTCAACATGACTGTCTGTTTTAATTATAATGATATGCTTTCGGGAAGCAAGGTACGGCGGTTCGTCGCAATTGCGTTGCGATATACGATAAAAAGAGAACGGACACCCGGGATATCACATCCGGAGTGTCCTCTAAGATGAATTCAAGGTGGTAAAATGTATATGATGGTATATAAGGCCGTTCTTAAGCAGCGTCCGTAGTCTCTTTGTAAAGCATGATGTCCGTATAGGATGAGTTGTAGTTCATTCGTGCCGTAAGTGTGGACTTGCCGGTTCCCCTGAAAGGATTGCCGATACCGGGATGTTGCTCCATCCACTCACAGAAATCCAGTATAGGTGATTTTCCGGAAGTGAAATAGACAAACGGATGCCCGCTTAGGACAAGCAGTACATCCAGGTAATCCTGCAGTCTCCAGTCCATTTTATATGTACTGATATCCGTTGACATGTAGGGCGGATCAACCAGAAAGACAACATCCGTATCGGTACCGTACTTATCCGCAAGTTCCTTATAGTCACAACAGACCACTTCCAGACCGTCAAGATAACCGTCACAGCTGTAATCGTTTTGACGCAGCTTGTTATAAAGGTTCTGCTTCTTCAACTCTTCAAAGTTCAGAACATACTTCATGGAGAAAAGAAGGGATGATGAGAGGGTGAGATAGTCCACAAAACCGTTTCGCTCGTCCTGAAGTATGCGTTCTAAAAACACATCGCGCATACTGCCTGTGATCTTTTTATGCCGGGGATAACCTTTGGCTGCCTCACGCAGGTCTTTCAGCAGTTCATTGGTACGATGGATATTTTCCAGACGCTCACGGTAGTTGTCGTGGTCATTGTAGATTACGGTGGCATCAGGCCGTTCCCGTTTGGTGATATGCGATAGCAGGCCGGAGCCACCGAACAGGTCGATGAAAACAGTCTTGTCACTGAAACGCTTCAGAACCTTCCTGAATTCCGTTGCGAACATGCGTTTCTGGCCCACAAAAGGAAGCGGGGCCTGGGAGTAAGTCTTTTCCATTGTCATAGTCTTTTTGGCGTATTACATAATGGTTGTGTTCATAATTCAGGCGCAAAGTTCTTCCCATTCTCCCATGAAAGCAAAAAAAACGGCACACTCATACTGCGTGATACATACACTCCTTTTTAAAACGTCCGATAATCTCGTATACCTTCCGTTCGCAGACACCATGCCTGGCAGAAAGAACAGTAACGCAATAGGTTACTTTGTCGCCGGCATTGCGCATCTTCTCATACTCTTTATACAGGCCGATATACTTGTAGTCATCCGGCTTGGAACCCATTTCGGCCAGAAGCTCCAACAGTTCCTTGTTTAGGTTTAATATCTCGAATAATGTCATAGCATATATAATTTTATTGTATCTTTGCAGCATCTCACTTACATAAAACCAAAAATAAAGCAACCAATGCGCGAACAGAGGCTTTTGCCCCCGGTCGTGCGCACTGGTTGCGTCCTGGTTAATATGTAGGTGAGATGACTATTGACAGGCCGGGGGCTTTTTCATTTCTTAAACTGCTCGGAACTTCTCCGGTAACACATGAAACGATTTCAACCTTTCCTACCACTTTATTACATGCCGTAAGCATTTTCTGCTTTCATGTTTCGAACGAAAGTATTTTAATTCGCCGCAACGTCGTTGCGTTTTACATTTATTAAGCATCCCTGTTGATACACCGGTTTCCTCTTGAAAGTAAAATACTTTTTATCCGTTTACATTTTCTAAGTAAAACAGATATATTACTTATATATACATATTGATATTTTAATCAATATAATATAAAATATATTTAAGTGTTATACTTAATAAGTAAAAACATGGTAAAATATTTGCAGTAATGCACAATTATTACTATCTTTACACCGTAATAATCAAGGAGATATAAATATAATGAAAACATTAACGACAGCATGTGTAAATCATAAGGGCGGGGTTGCAAAGACCACATCCTTATTGAATCTGGCAGCCGGAATTGCAAAACTCTATGGCAAAAGGGTTTGCATTATCGACGCAGATCCGCAGGCGAATACGACGATAGCGACATTCGGGGAAGAAATGGCAAGCCTTTCCCAGGACAGTATGCTTGAGAGTATATTGCAGGATTGTATGCAGGACAAACCTTTGAGACTGAAACCGCAAAAATGGTTGAAAAAGGTGGATGTCATACCGACATCATTGGATCTGGCAGCGATGGAAGTGGTAATGAATACGGCTCCCGGCAGAGAATTCCTTTTCAGGGAAATCATAAAAGGCCTGGAAGGAAAGTATGATCATATACTGATAGACTGCCCGCCTTCATTGGGGATCATCACACAGAACGCATTGATGGCAAGTGATTTTGTAATCATACCTACAGACGGAAACTATTTCGCAATGAAAGGAATTGAGAAAATACACTATATCATCGGTCTGCTGAAAAGGAAACTCGGAGCCGGCGTCCGGATACTCGGTTATTTCATGACCAGATATAATGCCAAGAGGAAACTGGATGTGGATATCAGGGAAAGCCTGAAGGGGACATTGGGAGAAAGCGTATTCGAGGTGGCGATCCGTAACAATGTGGCATTGGGAGAAGCCCAGTACAATGCCATGAGCATTTTCGATTATGCGCCTTCATCCAACGGAGCGGAGGATTACCGCAAACTGACAGAGGAGTTTCTCCTGAGAATTGAAAAGTTAAATGCAAAATAGGAATAACTGTATAGACGTTATGAAAGAGTTCAAATCAAAAGGGATATCTTTGGAAGGTATAGTAGGAGAAAATCCTGTGAAAGAAAAAAA
>NZ_JBCODG010000136.1:0-4139 GCF_040928965.1 Bacteroides sp. 2201st1_D9_2201SCRN_220225
GCCCGGTGATAAAATAGCCGTATGCGGTCGTAACAGTGCCCATTGGGCGGTTTGCTTTTTGGCAACAGTGACTTATGGTGCTGTAATCGTTCCTATTCTTCACGAATTCAAGGCAGACAACATACATAATATCGTCAACCACTCCGAAGCCAAACTCCTTTTTGTCGGTGACCGGGCTTGGGAGAACTTGAACGAAGAAGCCATGCCGTTGCTTATGGGAGTTGTCTTGCTGACGGATTTTACTCCGGTTGTCTGCCGGGACGAACGGCTCATGGAAGCTTTCGAACACCGCAACGCCATCTACGGCACGCGCTATCCCAAGAACTTCCGTCCCGAACATATCTGCTACCGCAAGGAACAGTCGCCCGAAGAGCTGGCGGTTATCAATTATACGTCCGGCACTACCGGCTATTCCAAAGGCGTGATGCTGCCCTACCGCAGCTTATGGTCCAATATAGCCTATTGCCACGAAATGCTGCCCGTACGTCCCGGCGACCATATCGTATCCATGCTCCCTCTGGGGCATGTTTTCGGCATGGTCTACGATTTTCTTTACGGTTTCTCGGCAGGCGCACACCTTTATTTCCTCACCCGCATGCCGTCGCCAAAGATTATCGCGCAGTCATTTTCCGAAATCAAGCCGCGCGTCATATCCTGCGTGCCGCTCATCGTAGAGAAGATTATCAAGAAAAACATCCTGCCACTCATAGACAACAAGATAGGTAAGCTGCTGTTACGGATGCCTATCGTCAACGATAAGATAAAAGCGGACATGCGCAAAAAGGCTATGGATGTCTTCGGCGGCAATTTCGATGAAATCATCATCGGTGGCGCACCTTTCAACGCCGACGTGGAACGCTTCCTCAAACAGATAGGCTTCCCCTACACCATTGCCTACGGCATGACGGAATGCGGTCCTATCATCTGCTCCAGCCGCTGGGAAACCCTGAAGCTCGCTTCGTGCGGAAAGGCCACTACCCGCATGGAAGTAAAGATAGATTCTCCCGATCCTCAGCATGTAGCGGGCGAAATCATCTGCCGGGGAAGCAACCTTATGCTGGGCTATTACAAGAATGCCGAAGCCACTTCCCAAATTATAGATGTCAACGGCTGGCTGCACACAGGCGACCTCGCCACAATGGATGCCGACGGCTACGTTACCGTACGCGGGCGCAGCAAGAATATGCTTCTCACTTCCAGCGGACAGAACATCTATCCCGAAGAGATAGAAAGCAAACTGAATAACATGCCTTACGTCTCGGAGTCGTTGATTGTATTGCAGCATGACAAACTCGTAGCCCTGATTTATCCCGACTTCGACGATGCCTTTGCCCACGGCCTGCAACAAACCGATATAGAGAAGGCAATGGAAGCCAACCGGAACGAACTGAACCTGCTTCTGCCGGCATATTGCCAGATTACCAAAGTAAAAATACACTTCGAGGAGTTTGAAAAGACCGCCAAGAAGAGTATCAAACGCTTTATGTACCAGGAAGCCAAAGGCTGAAATTCCTAAAAAAGAGATAGAGAAAAAACGGCGGAATTAATATATGTGCACAGATAATTCCGCCGATGGAATAAACAGCAAGCCTCCATCAGCCTCATTTGATATAGCAATTATACAGCAGCAATTCATAGATTTCCTTAGCTTCTTGTTCTTTCAGGCTTCTTATGGTAAAGGAGGAACCATTGGTAGAAATGACAAGATTTACTCTGTGATAAAAAGGAGTAAAAGGAGTAGCTGTCATGCGAACCACTTCCATGTTCGAATATTTGAAATAGTTTTTCACTTCTGCAAACTTTCCTGAATTGATTTCCACATAATCCTCTTTTAAAGTGATAGAACTCCGACGTACGGCAAAAATCCCTTTTATCAGGGATATCAGCATATAAACGACCGGGAGCCAAAGCCAACCGTAATATTGAAAATAGCATAAGGCTATACCGGCTGCAAGCGAAACCAACAGATCGAATCGGATGGTATAGCCTAATAAGCCGTATCCGGATTGAGCAGAAACGATAGGTTGCGAAGATGCATAATCCTTTCCCAACCACCAGTCCAGAAAAGTTGTAGCAGAGTCTGAACCATAAATTCTGACATCCGCTCCTCTATTCCTGTCAGTGGCATTCAATGCCTGTTTCAGCATAACAGTGCTGCAAGCCAACCATTTTTCTATGATATTCCGCTTGATATAAACAGTACAAATCTTATCGTATGAGAACCGGCTGCTATTACGCGAAATCAGTCCGCTCTCAAAGAACAGCTGTTCCCGGTCTATACGTATATCCATATTGAAATAGCGCAAAAAGACTTTACCCAACCATAGTAGCAATGTAACTATATACAAGATAGCGGCAACAGTGATACAACTTGATAATGAAAGCCGTAAGAAATCGGCATGTGTAGCCATGTAACCATAAAAATATTCCACAGCATTTTCATCGACCGATATAATCTGGTCATATAAAGTAACTAAAATACTTCCAAATACAACCATGCCCCGAAGGTGGTTTTGACAAAGTGCTCCTTTAATCAGATTCAAATTACCAACGCTCAACTTGGTAGTGTATCCATCGGTTTTCTCTTCAATCTTATCTGCTTCGGATGCCTGTATCTGTGTCTGACTATCCAAAGTTTCTATCCGGCTGAGCAATGCTTCCCAATCTTCATTGTCAAGAATCATTTCTATTTCTTCCGATTGCGATGCAAGCGTATCAAATGATACTCCCTTCATATCCAGCAAACGATAAATCAATCCCTGTTTAGTACGCAAAGAATGAATTTTCGTCAAAGATATACTGGTAATTTCCTTATGTACCAAACCGTGAATGAAAATCAGATTTCCATTCTCCACATAATACTTTTTGGAATAATAATTGATAAAAGCAATGACTGCTGCCAAGGTCAGACAGATTGCCAAAACAACCAAAAAATCCAAAGCCGCTTCAATAAAAGATAATTTCTTTTCCGAATTAAACAATTCAAGAATGACTATAAAAAGAAAATACTTCGCATAAAGCCATAGGTTGTTGACAAGGAATATTACGAACGCGCTTTTGCTCATTCGCCTCGGCGCAGAGAAATCATTTGTTTTCATTTTTTATACTTTCTATGACAAGCGCCTTCACTTTATCTGCTCTCTCTTCCGTCAGTCCGGGAATTCTGATTGTAGCCAACAATTGGGCTCCGTTTACCAAGTCAACGGAATACAGTCCAAACAGACGTGTAACAGGATTCTGACAAACACTCACCTGCTGAATTTTACAGAAAGGAACGGTAATAACCGAAGGAAAGATAATCCCGGAGCGAAAGGTTATATCGTGCTCACGAATAACGAATCCTTTATAGTTGTATGCCTTGGGAAGAATTAGCAAATTAACAACGGATGCTACAAGCAAACCGCATTCAACAATGATAGTAGCGGCATACCGGTAAGCAAACCCCTCTGCACAAAGAAGAAAAAGCGAAACAGCCATAAGACCGAGATAAACCAATGCCACTTTGACAAACTGCACTTTCAGATATTTCTTTTCCAGAGGCGTATAAGTACTATGTTCTATTCTGTCAATGCTCTCCGGATTCATTTGTTTATTTGTCATATCATATACCGATAATTCAGTTAATATATACCGCTCTTAGCAGAGTTATGATTTTTATAATACAAATATTCACAATTTCCCCTGACATTTACAAGCTAAAAAAGAATTTTATTTTATTCAGGCTTCTTCCGAGTCTCTTTCCGGCTTGTTCTCTTGTTTTTATTCGCCACATAGCCCGTTATACTCCTCAGACAACTACAAAACAGCTCTGAGAAGAATACCGAACAAAAATTAAACAAGTCCGAAAAAGAAGTTCAATCTTATAATAAATGTTATAAAACATGCTTTTTTTCTTGGATAATTTGCAGATTTATCAAATGTCCGTATCTTTGCAACGTGTTTTTCATAGTATTAGATTTAAGGTTAACAAAGGTTGGAGTACAGCGGTACTCCTTTTTTTATGCCCATGTATTTCATCCGCTTCTTTTTCGGAACCATCTTTTTTACGTTGCAGTGCCTTTTACGGGTCAACGTAAAAACCTGAGGGATTCATAGCTTATGCATAAATTTTCGCCAGTCTGAACAGGAAGAAAGCTCTG
>NZ_JBCODG010000137.1:0-4121 GCF_040928965.1 Bacteroides sp. 2201st1_D9_2201SCRN_220225
AGCTCACAAATTGGGCAGTTAAAGAGTTCTGCTGTCTGATACAAGAGGATAAATTGAATTGATAGAACTCACCTTAAAATAAAAGAACATGACTAAAGTAACCAAATTAAGTCCAGTTACTTCCTGGAATCGTGTATTAAATGCGGCACGCAGAACTGTTGGCAAACCACCACTTGATAAAGAACCATCCAATTCATGGAAAGCTAAAATGCTATTGGCAGAGCATTCTCCTATTCGTTTATTAGAATATGAATGGACATGGGAACAAGTACCTCAATGGGTGACAGTACATTTTGTTCGGCATCACATAGGTTGTGAGAAGTTTGTTCATACGCAACGTCCAGATCGTACTGGGTCACAGATTCCCAGAGGAGAACATATGCAAGGAGAGTTGAATGAAATGGATATGACCGCCAATGCACAAGAAATAATGGCAATTTCAAGAGTAAGGTTATGCAATTGTGCTTCCAAAGAAACTAAAGAGGCATGGGTGCTGATGCTGAATGAATTAGAAAAAATAGATCCAATTCTTGTAAGCAAATGTGTTCCATCATGTGTTTATCGTGGTTTTTGTCCCGAACTGAAGTGCTGTGGATACGCCAAAACTCATCAATTTAAAGAAGCTGTAGAAAAATATAGAAAAATAGAATGAAGGTACAAAAAAGAAATGGTCAGATTGTAAATTTTGACATTGTAAAAATAGGCAATGCTGTAAAGAAAGCCTTTGATAGTAAGCATACAGAATATGACCCAGAGATCGTGAAGTCCGTTGATAAACTAATTCGTCTTGTTTATGCCAACAAGCCGGTGCCCGTTGAAGTAATTCAAGATTATGTGGAACGGGCGTTAATGCAATTGGGATATTACGATATAGCCAAATCGTTTATTTTAAATTCTGAACGGTTTCGTCTAACCGTTTGATGAATAAACATTTAACGGAGTATCTGAAAAGTAATGGTAACGACTAGGAAACCGTGCGATTTTCAGCGTTTTGCGGTGTTTTACTATCAAATAACTCTTTCAGGTGCAAAGATACGACAAATCTTTGATATAGTATCCAATACAAACAGTATTCGCCATTTTTTGCCTTTCGATATATACCTATTTGCTTATGCCGTTATTTTTTGCAGATTTGGATAAAAAAGGAAAGGCAAAATTCAGGAAGCATTGAAATTCTTTACTTTAGTTAGTGCAAAAATCGAATAATTTATTGTAACTTTGCAGCGGATTCGGTGTGCATATAATACCATCCCAATTAAGATAAGTCGCAACATATATAGTGGTTTTCAATATGATTATGAACAATTGTACAATATTAACAGGTAAAAACACCGTTAATATTGCATATCATAAACCTTGGTAATTTTTCCACATTCAAATCTAATTAATTCGATTTGAATGTCATTGTCTTTGTAATCCGGCATGCTATTTCAGGCTTGTCGAGAGATTTTTTGTGCTATAAAATCAAGAAACATTCAAAAGATAAAAGGAAAAATTCAAATGGAAAAAATCAGAAATTGGAAACAAGATTTCTATACAATATGGGCGGGGCAAGCTGTGTCCCTGATAACAAGTGGGGTTCTTCAAATGGCCATCATCTGGCATCTGACAAATACAACAGGGTCTGCGATGGTGTTGTCAATGGCGACCTTGGTTGGGTTTCTACCTCAAGCGGTTTTAGGTTCTGCAATCGGAGTACTTGTTGACCGCTGGAACCGGAAAATGGTCATGATTGGTGCAGATGTCATCATAGCTTGTGCTGGACTGGTACTTACCGTAATTTCCCTGTCAGCGGAACTACCTGTATGGATAGTAATGCTCATCCTCTTCATTAGAAGCGTTGGCACTGCATTCCATTCCCCTGCGTTAAGTGCGGTAACACCTCTTTTAGTGCCTGAAGAACAGTTAGTCAAATGTGCCGGCTACACCCAGTCCATCCAATCGGCAAGTTTCATCCTAAGTCCGGCAATTGCCGCTTTTCTCTATGCAAAATGGGGGTTGAATTCTGCGGTTGCCCTTGACGTATTCGGAGCAATAATTGCCTGTATCACTGTTGCAATGGTTCACATCCCAAAACAACCGATTGAAGCGCTGCAGCAAGAAAACTTTTTCACCGAACTGCGCATTGGCTATAACGCAATACGACAAAATAAAGCTCTTTTCACATTGCTTTGGATAGGAGCAATCAATATGTTCATTTATATGCCAATCAATGCGCTATTTCCGCTGATGAGTATGAATTATTTCGAGGGAAGTACCTTGCATGCTTCCGTGGTGGAAATTGTTTTTGCAGTTGGTATGTTGTTGGGCGGACTTCTATTGGGCGCATGGGGAGGTTTCAAAAAGCGCATGGCAAATATCATCGGCTCTATCTTTCTTATGGGAGTGTCATTGACTGTTTCCGGCTTGCTACCAACCAATGGTTTTATGATATTTGCGATATGTTGTACGTTGATGGGCTTTTCTGCCCCATTCTATAATGGAGTACAGACCGCGCTATTTCAAGAACAGATACAACCCGAGTATTTAGGGCGTGTTTTCGGACTTCTTGGCAGCATCATGTCGTTTGCCATGCCGCTTGGGTTGGTAGTGTCGGGTGCATTTGCAGACCAAATCGGGGTAAACCGTTGGTTTTTGTTCTCAGGTATGGCTATTCTGCTTCTCGCTATAATAGCCTTATGTCTTCCACAACTTAGAAAGGTCGACAATCAAAAACAAAAATCATGATTTATGAAACGTAACTAAATCTAAACAGCAATAAGCCTCTGATAGGGAAATACGATTATCGGAGGCTTATTGCAATCTGTTTTAACTACTTATGTAATTCCTCTACTTTTCCTTTGTGGTTGAATTGGCTGTCGTATGCTCTGCCGTAGCCTGTCGAACTGTTCCCTGAACCATTCGCCTATGGGCTGGCGGTTGATTACGAGTGTCAGTTTAGACTTGTCCGCAGGGTCTTTCACCACTTGAAAGCCTGCTCTTTCTGTCGTAAAACTCCGATTATGTTCCTCCGAATAAAGTTTGCCCTCGTATATCAAAGGCTTACCATAAGTCAATGTCGTGGTCTGCCTTTCATTGAACCCGACAAGGCGGCACAGGCTCTCTATTCTCATAATTTCCTTTGCCATAGGAAACCATGCACACAGCTTTTCGATAATGCGTTTCAAACCTGATACTTCATCTTTGTGTCTGACACTTTTTTCCGCCATCTCCTTACGGTGATTCTGCTGTATTTCCAACAACTGGCGGTTGTGCTCGGTTTGCATCGTGTGTATGCGGTTTTGCAGTATCTCAATGGTTTCCTCATGGGTGGCAACTTCCCGATACAGGGCGGTGTTCTCCCTTTCCAAAGTCTTGACCTTGTTGCTCCCGAAAAGAGAACCGACACTTTCAGCTATGTTGGTCGCTGCGGTGGTGGCTGCACCTTTCAGTTTCTCGGTCTGTACCTCTTTCTTGGCTTGTCTGAGTTCCTGTTCGGTTTCGGTTTTCTGCTCCTGTAACCGCTTGTTTTCTGCATCAAGGGCAGCGTTCTTTTTCTGTATGTCCCGATAATACTGTGTCGTGGTGGTGTGCCGTGCTTCGGAACCTCGCACACCTCGCTGTAATCCGTATTTAGCCATAACCCTTGCATAATTGTCGTGGTACGCAATCAAGGTCTGACGGTTGAACAGGTCATCGGCACACAAACGGACGGTATTTGCTTTCTTGTGATACTTCCGTTTGCCGTCTTCCTGCTCTTTCTTGGCTTTGCGCCTTTCACCTGTCACGATGGGAACAATGGCTGCATGGATATGCGGTGTCTTCTCGTCCATGTGAAGATGGGCGGCAACCACGTTCTCCCTGCCGAATGTGGCTTGCAGCCATTGGATGCTGTCGCTGCACCATTCGTCAAGTCTTCCGTTTTCCTGTATGTCCATCATGTCCTCATGTGTTCCCGACAGAACCACTCGGACTACACGGACTTGGTCATGTGTAATCTTCCGCTTGATGCCTGCCGTGTTCAGCCTGTGGGCAATCGCTTCATCCCTGCCATGAACGCCATCGGGGTATTCTATAAGTACCCTGTTCAGATGCGTTCTTGTCGGGTCTGCGTTTTTAGGTATGATTCTTCTCTCTATATG
>NZ_JBCODG010000138.1:0-3973 GCF_040928965.1 Bacteroides sp. 2201st1_D9_2201SCRN_220225
TAAGATTTCTGAGTTAGTTTTATGCAAAGATAGGATTTTTACAAATATTACCCCTCAGGTTTTTACATTGACCCGTAAAAATCTAGAACATCGGTAACTGATAAATGAATCCCACCGATACTCTGTTTGTAGAATAGTTCTCTTGTCCGAGTGCTTTGGCGCGGGCGGTGAAGTCATAGGAACGTCCTACGTATGTAAGGAAGAAATGCAAATTGGTATCCATAGGATAGAACTCCACACCGGCAAAATAACCCCATGCGGTGCGGTATTTGCCTTTTTCCAAATCTCCCTGCTGTTTGGTGAGAGATGCTGTTTCATACATTCCTTTTACGAAAGCGTTCCATTTAGGCAGGAAACGGTAATTCAACTTGGTTACCATTGAAAAATATCCGGCATCGAAAGCATTGTGTCCTTCCATACTGCCCGTTATCCCTGTCATGATACCCTTGCGGTCGATACCTTCTTTGGAGTACATGAAGTCGAGGAACATGTTGAACTTATTCAAGTTCAATTCATTACCGAATGCAAAATAATAAAGATTCTTGTCCTTTGCTTCATTCATGATAGAGGCGGACCAGCGTGTCTTGAATATGTCATTGAAATTACCGTTCCAGTTCAGGGTGTATACGAGCGGCAGCTTGCCCGATTCTATGGCAGGCTGTTCGCCGTCTTCGGTTTCAACTCCATACGTCTTGTTGAAAGAGCCGTTGCGGCTGTCCAGTATTTGCAGGTTCAACTGCTGGTGGGCATTGATGTCATATCCGATGTTCAAACCGGTCATGAAGTTGCTCATGTTCTCAATCATATCGCTGTATTCATATATCTCGATAGGATTCAGGTCGAACTCGATACCGCCGTATGCGGTGCATTGCTTACCGGCAAAAATAGAAAATCCTTTTCCCAGTTTCACACCTATCCCTGCAATGTCGATGGAAGTAGGAAGGTTGTCTATGTTGCCGCTACTGTCGTTCGAGCGGTTCAGCCGTTGCCTGTATCGGTATGAAAGCCAGTTGTTGATATTTCCTTTGGCTTCAATGCGGAGTTGCCTCATTTTGAAAGCTCCCTCTTCGAAGCCGTCGCGGAAGTTTGCATCGAAGCTGCCCTGCATATTGAGGAATAAGTTGAACTTATCTTGTTTTTTCTTTACATTGGTGAGTTCTTCAAACAGGGTCTTGTTTTCAAGGAACTTCTCGTTCTTCTCCGTGCTTTGGGCGTACATGATTTGTGTACAGCCCGCAGCCAGAAGTATAAATGTGAGTTTCTTTATCATTTCTATCTGTTTTTAATATTCGTTGAAATATTCCTGAATCTGTTTCCAGTCGGTGGTTTTGGTCAGTGCAAGCATCAGCAGGACACGTGCTTTCTGGGGATTCAGTTCCTGTGATGCGACAAACTGATACTGTGCGTCGTCTACTTCTGCATCGAGCGAAGTGGGACCCGTCGGCACTCTTGACGAACGGACTACGAGAATACCTTTTTTGCGGGCTTCCGTTAATACGGGGAATATATTCTTGTGAATGTTTCCATTGCCTACTCCTGCATGGATGATACCCTTATAGCCATTGCTTAGCATCGGGGTCACCATGTCAGCCTCGATGTTTGAATAGCTGTAGACAATTCCCACTTTGGGGAGTGAGTTCAGATTGGTAACATCAAATACCGAGTGGGTGGTGTGTTTCTTTACAGACGACATATTATACGTGACCTTGCCGTTCAGTACATAACCGAGTGCACCCGCGTTGGGAGCTTGGAAGGTCTGCACGTCAACAGTGTTCATCTTCAATACGCTTGCAGCACCAAGCACGCTTCCGTTCATTGCCACTAAAACACCTTTCCCTTTGGACTCTTTTGCTCCGGCCACAACGACGGCATTGTATAAGTTAAGAGGTCCGTCGGCGCTGATTGCGGTAGAGGGGCGCATTGCTCCGACCAGAACTACCGGTTTGTCGCTCTTGACCGTCAGGTTGAGGAAATAGGCCGTTTCTTCCATCGTATCGGTTCCGTGGGTAATTACGATGCCGTCGATGTCAGAGCGTTTCAGAAGCTGGTTGATTTTCTTTGCAAGAGTCAGCCATACATCATCGTTCATGTCTTGTGAACCTATCTTGACAATTTGTTCGCCGGTTACGTTAGCTATGTTTTTAAGTTCGGGTACGGCATCGAGCAGCGTACCGATGGCTACTTGTCCGGCAGTATAGTTGGTGGCGGTTGCAGATGTTCCGGTTCCGGCAATGGTTCCGCCGGTGGCAAGGATATGGATGTTAGGCTTCTGCTGAGCGAAAGCCATTGTGACGGAAAGCAGTAGCATAACGGCTACCATGCTGAGTTTTTCTAATCTTTTCATAACTTAATTTGTTTGAATTAAAAAATAGGTTAAAGGTAAATATGCTTAGAAAAATTGTATGAATAATAATCCCAAGGCTATGGCAACTGCCGTAGAGACGATACCCGGCATCATAAAAGAGTGGTTGAGTATATATTTACCGATTCGGGTGGTTCCCGTACGGTCAAAGTTGATGGCTGCAACTACGGTAGGGTAGTTCGGGATGAAGAAATACCCGTTTACGGCAGGAAACATGGCTATCAGCATATATGGCGATATGCCCAAAGCAATGCCCAGCGGTACTAAAGCACGTACTGTGGCTGCCTGACTGTACAGCAGGATAGACATGACGAACAAAGCGATGCCGAACAGCCAGGGCATCTGGCGTACGATACCTTCGATAGAGGCGGTGAGTTGCGCCATATTTCCATTCAGGAACGTATCGCCCATCCAGGCAATGCCGAAGATGGCGATTACAGCCTGCATTCCAGCCGGGAAGACAGAGCCTTGTGTTGCTTTTATTCCGTCTGTCTTAGTTACCAGCAAAATGAGGGCGGCAGCCGAAAGCATGATGATTTCGATAATGGCGGACATCCCTAAGGAAACTGTTTTTCCGTCAATCAGGAAAGAAGGACGCATCCCTTCGAATGAGCCGAAAAGAACGATGAATGCCGTGGCAAGGATAAATATGAGTACCGAAATCATAGCATGGCGTTTGTTTGTTACATCGTCGATTTTCACTTTCTTACCGTCGAAGTAGCCTTCTGCCATACGTTTTTGATATTCCGGGTCGTCAATCAGTTCTTTTCCCACGCGCATGGAGCACAATGCGCCTACCAGTACGCCGAGAATTGTTGCCGGAATCGTTATTTTAAGTATGTCGAATAAAGTGATGTCGAATCCGGCAAGCAGACCGAGCAGTGCAACCGTAGCCGCCGAAATGGGACTTGCCGTGATAGCCTGCTGTGAAGCGATGACAGCGATACCCAGCGGACGCTCAGGTCTGATTTTGGTTTCGGTTGCAACTTCGGCAATGACGGGAAGAACCGAGTATGCCACGTGTCCTGTACCGGCTACGAAAGTAAACAGGTAGGTGACGATGGGGCTGAGGATAGTAACCTGAGACGGGTTCTTGCGCAGCAGTTTTTCTGCTAACTTTACCATGTAATCAAGTCCGCCGGCCGCCTGCATGCAGGAAGCTGCGGAAATAACGGCGGCTATCATCAACATTACGTCTATCGGTGGTGCAGTGGGTTGTAAGCCAAATACAAAAGTCAGTATGCCCAAACCTACGCCGCCCATTACTCCGAGACCTATGCCGCCTAAGCGTGCACCTATGATAATAGCGGTCAGTACAAATAATAATTGTAAAACCATATACTTATTATTTAAAAAATTAGATAAGGTTGTTATGTTCTCTACTATTGGCTAATTTCTAAAATAATCCCTTATATAACAATAATAGGGGGTGAATTTGTTGTATTTATTATTTTATATTTTCTAAATTAAGCATATATTAACTGTTTAGTGGTTTGGGGTGATAATCCTGTGTATTCTTACATTTTGTCATATTATATCATTAGTGTCCCGTTAAAATGGGACGAGTTAAACAATTAATCAAAAAGCCCCGGAATCAGGGGATCATTTAGA
>NZ_JBCODG010000139.1:0-3792 GCF_040928965.1 Bacteroides sp. 2201st1_D9_2201SCRN_220225
CATAAGATTTCTGAGTTAGTTTTATGCAAAGATAGGATTTTTACAAATATTACCCCTCAGGTTTTTACATTGACCCCTTTTTCGAACTGAACCCTGAGTCCCGGTAAAGGGGGTATATAATAAAAAAAGAGGAAAATTATCACTGAAATTCCTCTTTTTATTGGGTGACTGAAGGGACTCGAACCCTCGACATTCAGAACCACAATCTGACGCTCTAACCAACTGAACTACAGTCACCATGTTGTTGCATTTCTTAAATGCGGTGCAAAGATATGGATAATCTTTGATATTACAAATGTTTTGGCGTTTTTTTTGCAAAAAAATAGCTATTTATTATTTTCATAAATTTCTGTATTATGCTGTACCAGGAACTTTCGAGTGTTTTTAATGAAGATATTCAGACGGTTACGGGCTGATTGCGGCAAATGGCTATGTGGTGAGTAAGAAGGATATAAAATGTAATTTTTTTCTCCGGTGAGAGTGGGGCGGCCGGTCCATACTAAAGTGTATCCGCATCGGACGACACGGGCGAATGGAAAAGAAGAGGCAAAAGATTCGGGCGACGGTGAATGACTTGAATGGTTTTGTAATGGACGGATGGGCTTGGGGAGAGGATATTTTTCAAGTTGCAGCGTAAAGATGAGTCCACCGTCTGTATTTGCAGCGCTCATATTGGAGATGAAGTTTCCTAAAGAGTAACCGATTTTTCAGCCCAATCTATCCTTTGAATGATAGGCAATAGTTCTTTGAAAATTTGTGCAAATCTGCATAAGCCCTTGTAGTTCAACGGATAGAACGTCGGTTTCCTAAACCGAAAATATGGGTTCGATTCCCATCGGGGGTACAAAATGACAGATTTTGGTAGTGATCGTGTTACCGCATAATCCGCATAAGTGAGGTACTTTTGCAGTAAATAGTTCTACAAATATTCTACAAAAGTTATGGCAACATTTAAAGCGGAGGTTTACGCCCATCAAAAAAAGAAGGACGGAACCTATAATATTAAGATACGTGTAACACACAACGGAGAAAAGCGATACCTGGCTACACCTTATTTTATATATAAGGAAGATATTACCCAGAAAACCTTTAAAATCAAAAATCAGCATTACATAGATCTTACTGATGAAATGATAAGGACGTATCGTAAACGTTTGGATCGTTGGGGTGAAAGGCAAACCAGTATGACTATGGAGCAAATTATCAGAATCATTACTACCGATAATGAGAATGAAAAATTTGATCTTGATATTGCAGCCTACACCTGGAAGGAAATAAAACGAATGAAAGAAGCAGGACATGGAGGTAATGCAGATACCTATATATGTGCTGTTAGATCATTGGTTAAGTTTGTTGGTCGGGAAAAGGTTATGTTATCCGAAATAACAGCTAAGTTTTTGCAAAATTGGGCTGATTGGATAAACAAACAGCCAAATGTAACAAGGGGGTATGTAACTCACAACTATTTAAATAGGATGAGGGCTATATACAACAGAGCGAAAAAAGAGTTCAACGATGAGGATGCTGGAGTTATCCGAATACCTTATTCCCCTTTTTCTCACATTGATTTCCCGAAACTTCCGGCAACGAGAAAGCGAGCTTTGACGGTTGAGCAAATACAAGCTATTGCAAATTTGGAATATACTAAGATACTCCAGCCCGGTACTAATAGATTCAATTTTGCAAAAGATGTGTTCTTGCTGAGCTTTGGTTTAATTGGCATGAATGCTATAGACTTATATAATTGTACAGATTATAGGAACGGACGTATTACATACCAAAGAATAAAAACCAAAGAAAGGCGCATTGATAAAGCTGAAATCTCAATCAAAGTAGAACCGGAATACCAAGCTCTTGTAGATAAATATCGGGATCCTACAGGAAAAAGGGTATTCAGGTTTTATACGATGTATGCAGATGTAAATACTTTCAGTACGGCTCTAAACAAGGGGTTAAAGAAAGTAGGAAAGTTAGTTGGTGTAGATGATTTGGAGTTTTACGCAGCTCGGCACTCATGGGCTACTATAGCTTTAAATGATGCAGGAGTAGATAAATACACCGTACATACTTCTCTTAATCATGTTGATGATAGTATGAGGGTAACGGACATCTACATAAAAAAATCATGGGATCCTATAGATCAAGCGAACAGGAAAGTAATTAACCTGGTGAATATAAATATCAGCGAAACTAAGGAGCCTATAAATGAAAAAGTACAAAGAAAACTATTTTGCTTAAGCAATTTGCTTAGGCAAAATGAAGATGATACAACAGCACACCAATAAAGTGTAATTTGTTGGTGTATAATGCTTTGCGTTTTGCTTAAGCAAAATGCCTAAGCAATTTGGTTAAGCAATTTGCCTAAGCAAAAAGGTAAGCAAAATGTTATTTTTGCTTGAAGATTTGCCTAAGCAAATTGCTTAAGCAAAATTTGTTGTGTCCGTATGTTTGCATATCAAACCACTAATATATAACTGATTATCAGTTTGTTATAGCGCAAACGGCTTTTGTGATGATTTGCACAAAAAACACTTTTGCTTAAGCAAATTGCCTAAGCAAAACTTAAACGGGGGTATATATATAATATAATAATAAGAAGATTATATATTAATAATAGAGTATATATAGGGGATTGTTAAGGGGAAAAGAAAAAGCGACACTGTTTAAAGTATCGCTTTATTTTTCTAACATCTTACCTTTTCCAGTAAGAAGCCATTTTGCGCTAACACCATATTCGGTAATCAAAGGAACCAGCCAAAATGGTTGTAGTAAGTTTCGTGTAGGATCTTTACGAAGTAACTCCATATTTCGCCTATCTACACCGTTGGGATCACAATAGCTTCTCACGCTTTTTATCTTACCCATTGCCACAAGAGCATCAAAGGCTTCAAAGAAACGGTTTGCAATAGGTCTGTTAGCTTCTGCATTATTCATTATCTTAGAATTTGGTACTTCAAAAAATCAACTTCATTTTTCAAATTCACCAGGTAATCTGTAGGCTCATTATTAACCTTTGCTTTATCAATCGCTTTAAGAAGGCAATCTTGAACACTGAAAATGCTATCTACGTTTACGGGTAAACCTACTGTATAAGCCAAGAATTGCTCTCTGTACAATTCTATTACAAGTTTGCTATAATCTTCCATACTCTAATATTTAATCTGTTTAAAGCCAAATACTATACGGCATCTGCACATTTTGCAACATCTTCCTGCTGGGCATTCATTTTTTTGCTTACCTCTAACAATGCTTCGAGGCGACCTATTTCTCTATTTAACCGTTCTATCTCTTTTTCTTTCTCGGTAATCATAGAATAGGGTGCTATCAGCTTCTCGTTCATTAGCTGTATTAGCTGCCTGGAAAAAGCGTCTGCACCAGCAAACAGAATATCTGTAGATACTTCCATTTTTTCAGTCTGTGAATGTTGTTTTGGCGCAATGGTTTTAGGCTTATTTTCTATCGGCTTTATCTCTTCTATATCATTGGTAATATAACTGCAAATATTACCAAATTTCCTTTCTAATATTTCTATTTTGACGGGTGGTAAATCCCTTCTGCCATTCTCTACGTTGGCAATAAAACTCTGCCCACATGAAAGAAGTTGAGCTAATTCTTTCTGTGTGATTCCTTTTTCTTTCCTAAGTCTTTTTAAATCAATCATTTATTGACTTTTTAAAATATAACATGATAATATTCTCTGAAATATTACTAAAATATTACGAGATTTATTTGGTAATATTACCAATGTTACATATATTTGCAACGTAATAAAAGTAATAACACCACAAATAT
>NZ_JBCODG010000140.1:0-3712 GCF_040928965.1 Bacteroides sp. 2201st1_D9_2201SCRN_220225
CATTTGTTGCTGATCAGCTCACCGGGTACTGTGACGATGAAATCCAGGTTGATCTTGCCGTTCCTTTCCGCCACCTGTTTGCTCTTTGCCACGACGGTGATCTCGGAGAGCTCCATCTGGGTAATGTATTCACCCGTAACGCTGTCTTTCGTGGCCTCGGTCACGATATGCTCCTTCCCTTTGTCATCCGTCCATGTTATCTGCCGGGGCAGGCGGAAGCCGGTATCTGTAACCGCTTCTTTCATTTGAGGCTGGGAAATGCGTACACGTGCCAGCTTGTGGTCTGTAACACATGAGACAAGCAGTCCCGAGAGCAACGCGTAGGGTATGATACGTCTTGTATTTCTCATCAGTGGGGAAAATTAAAAAAGGTAAACCATGTTCAGTGCGGCGCGGGTAGGAAGAAAATGCCAGCCGTAGTCCTTTTCCACAAGGTCACCGCAACGTTTGCACAGGTATTTGTCATATCCCAGCCACACTGCCCCGGCTCCGAGCTCCCACTCAAGGTTCCAGCGTCGTCCCAGTTGGTATGCCCGCCCGATACTTATACCCACACCGTAACCTTCACCCTCATAGCGGTATTTACTGCCGAAAAGGTTGCCTACACTGTATGTACCGGCAGTGCCATGCATGCCGATGAACCCGCCCATATAGCTCTCAAGCAGCCAGTAGCGTACACCGGGCGATGCATAGAAATTGCGGAACTGGCGGTTCTTCGAAAACTTGAAAGGGTTGTACTGAAGCGGCAGGTGCAGCGACCATTTGCGGTCCAGTGTCATGGACGCTTCCAGGTTCAGGTTGGCCGTAGCCAGACCGAGTATGTTGGTACGCAGCGAATAGGACTGCGCCGATACGGCCAGGCCGCAGGCGAGGAATCCCGCCAGAAGAAATGCCTTCTTTATCATACCGGCTTGCCCTCCTTTTCCTTGATGACAACCACTTCCCAGGCAGTCAGGGTATTGAACCAACGGTTCTCCCACTGGCGGGCGGCACAATCGAATTTCACATGCACAGTCTGGCCGACCTCGACGGCATACCGGTCAATGTTGGCGTTCATCAACTGAAGGCACAGGCTCTGCGGCTTGTTTTCCTCTGTCTCGAGAACGAATTCCCGGCTCTTCCATTCATTGCCGGATGTCTTGCCGATCCCATCCCTGATGGGAAGAACGGCGATGATTTTTCCTTGTATTTCCATTTTTATTAATATTGATTTGATGTGATTTTACAATGTCTTTTTGAAACTTTTATTCATGAACAGATGCATGTTTGGCAGTCAATAATTACCTTAAGATCCATATCGGAAGATAATAACCTACAGGTCTTAAGATACTTCAGTGACCGGTCAGCCAGTCCAACAATTCCTGATAGTTCCGGCCTGCACAGTGTTTGACGCACCAGAGTCTTATCGGACGTTTATATATCGGAGTCTGCCTGTACCAGTTGTAGGCATATTCAGCATCTTCCATGCTGTGGGTTCCGGTATATTTCCAAATCAGCATTTTAATCAGTCGTTTCATCCTTTTTTCATTTTACGCTATTCAGCCAGTTCAATGCTTTTTGCATATCACTTGTATAGTCGGCACTATAGATATACGGGACTTCATCACCGGCCTTGTATTCCCGGTCATTGTCGGTTTCTCCTACAATAAACTCCATATTTGAAGTACCTAATTTAAACACGCCTATACAATAGGTTGTGCCGTCTCTTTCAGCACTCTTTTGGGTTGCCAAGAGGAAAATTCTTTCTGCATCTGATTTATTCATGACTTTAATGTTTTGATTACTCTCCTTTCCGCGGAATACGGATATATTTTCTGAAAAGGTAGCTGCAGCTCTTTGACAGGCGTAGCCGGAAGGTCTCCTCACGAGGGAGCACTTCCAATGTTACCGCTATGGGAATATCCTGCCAGGTGATGCCGGGAAACATTTCCTTGAACGCTCCCTGGGGAATATGCAGGGCTTCCTTGCCGATCCATATGCCGGTATCCCTTTCAGGCTTGTAAGTGAAAAGATGCCCCGTACCGTCATAGTCCACAGCAAACCAGAATGTATTCCTCATGGCTTACCGTTGCCCGGTTCTTCCCCGGGAAAGATAACAGTTCCTTCTCCCAACAGGCATTTCACTTTCGTAACCGATATGATGCATACCAGGTTGTCCGGCTTTCCTTCCACATGGATGTGCCATTGAGGTTCGGCATCCTTTCCTGCATCAAAATGCAGGGGGTTGGTACGCGGATATTTGGCATCCAGTTCCTCTATCCGGCAATGGATTTCTTCTTTCAGGTCATCCAATGTATTCCGGTCCTTGAGCAGGCAGTCCTTGAACTTCAGAATATACTCCTGGAGTTCACTGCCTTTCCTGTTTACCGACGCATAAGTCTGTATATAATGTATAAAGTACATATTATTATGGTTTTAATGACTTATTCAATCTCTTCACCCCACAAATCCAGATCACTGGGGGCATGCATGGCAGAATAACAGAACCACACCCAACCCAGTATATATACAGTGGCAAAAACTATCCAGAATACTCTCATATACATCCTCCTTTTATTTGCCTGTTCAGACTGATACTCCGGCCATCACCCATGCCTGAATAATAGGCGGAATAGTCGGTCTGTGTATTTCTTGTCAGGACTTTTTTACATATCCTGATTTTCTCCAGGAACTTGTCGATGAGTGCGCCCTGACAAAGTACCAAGGCGGTATCACGAACTGTTTCCACCGAAAGATTGTGCATGGCTTCAAACTGTTCTCTCAGCCCGGGTGACACTCCCTCAAGATATGAGCGGATATATTTTTTTTTGTATTTCCCGGTACGATAATAGCCCCGTTTTGATGACACGTACTCCAGATGTCTTTATTCGCCAGCCTGCGGAAGGCGGAACACAGATAATCATACAGGATGCTTACGGCTGCAATGTTTTCTTCGGTTCCAACGATGATCATGTCTGTGGTTCCTTGATAAATGAGCAGCCGGCAGTAGTTATATTGACACAGGACATGAAGCAGGTCACGCTTCCAGTAACTGCCGAATGTATCCTTGAAACTGAACCTATCGGATGTCCTTATCTGGAACTTCTCCTCCGGCTGTCTGTCATTTATGTCAAGCAGGGAGAGGTTATACTCCCTCAGAAGCCGGTTCACCAGTATGGCCGCATTGTTTGCCTCTCCTTCCGAGGTTGTCGACTCCTTCAGGCGTATCAGCTTGCGGATACGCTCCATGATTTTATCCGGTATGTCATTCTCCTGTTTCATATTTGATTGCTTAATCTTCATCAAAATCATCCTTCTGTAAATCGTAGCCGGTCAGTACGGCTTCTTTCAATGCCGCTTTCAGGTCATTCGACGAGCCGGATGACAACAGTCTTTCGGCAATCTCTTCCGCACGCTCTTCAAGGCTCTTCTTTTCTTCTGTACTGAAAGTGACAGTCCCGAACCGGGTGGTGTATCTTTTCCCTTCAATTGTAATATTCTGGGAGAAGTTTACGCGGGCGGCATTACACCTGACCGACTCCCTGGCCAGACGGTTTCCGAACCATCCTGCAAAGGCCATGAGATCCGTATAGGAACCGGCTGCCTTATCCATGCAACACTCAAGGTTTTGTCTCATTCCTTCTTCAAACATGGCTCTTGCAAATGTCTCTCCGGAATTGCAGCCGCTACGTTCTGTTACATCCCGGTATATTTCTTCAAATGTTTTCATTAT
>NZ_JBCODG010000141.1:0-3573 GCF_040928965.1 Bacteroides sp. 2201st1_D9_2201SCRN_220225
CGTTTAATCTGCTCTAAGTGCTTCGATGGGACTGATGCTTACCGCCTTTTTAGCCGGGAAGAATCCGGCAAGCGTACCTGCGACAATCAGGGTCAATGTAGCCTGTATGGCAATGCCGATATCCACTGTGGGGTCCGAGAACATCCTGGCTTGAAACATACCTGCATCCGCTGTTTGTGTGCCGAAGGCGGAATTCATCCATTCCGTTACTCCGATGCCTGCCACCATGCCGATGTAGCCGAAAAAAGTGGTAATCGTAACGCTTTCTACAATAATCAGCCGAAGGATGGAAAAAGGCTTTGCACCCAGCGCTTTGCGTATGCCAAACTCGCGTGTGCGTTCCTTGACGGTAATCAGCATGATATTCGATACGCCTACGATGCCGCTCAGCAGGGTAAAAATACCTATCACCCAAATGGCGGTACGCAGCAAGCCGGCTACGTTCTGTGTCTGTATGTATTGTGTAAAGCGGTTCCATATCCATATTGCGCCTTCATCTTCCGGGTCGAAACGGTGGTTGGCGGCAATGACTTTACGGTACTCTTTCTCAAAGGTTTCGTTGGCCGCTTCGCTCGTCAGATTTTTGGTGGTAAAGATGATGTTGTTGAGTTTATCGCCTTTGTTATAGATGGTTTGCATGGTGGAGAAGGGGATAAAGGCCAGGCTGCTTTGGTCTCCCTGGTCTTCGTACAATCCGACTACCCGGTAGGCTACACCGCCTGCATTGACAAACCGGCCGACTGGTTCCGTACGTGACTTTCCGAAAAGAATTTCTGCCGACTTTTTATGAAGAATGATAACTTTCCGCCGTTCTTTCACATCGTTCCGGTTGATAAAGCGTCCGCTTGCGGTCTTGATGGCTTCGGACTCTACGTAGTTCGGGTGTACGCCCATCAGCGAGATATTGATGTATTCTTGTCCGAAGCTGATGTTTACATCTCCCTGCCGCAGGGTGGCGCCGGCAGTGATGATATTGTCGGGAAAGTATTTTTCGGTTGCGGCGAGGTCTTTGTTTTCCAGTTGGATACGCCGTCCTTCTTTCAAGCCTTCGTACGATTGGGTGGTCCAGCCACCGCCCAGACGGATGGAGTTCAATGCGCGTTCGGATGCGTTTTGTTCGAAAGCATGGATGATGCCGTTGCCTGCTCCCAGCAGTACGATAAGCATAAAGATGCCCCACGCCACTGCAAAACCGGTGAGGAACGTGCGCAACTTGTTACGCTTGATTGTACCGTATATTTCTTGCCAAAGGTCTATCATGATTACTGTAAGTGATGTTATAAAGCGATAGGAGATTAATGTAATGACGCGGCAGTGTCCGTTATTTCATGAAACCGTCCTTGCCGAATGGCGATGCGTCGTGATTCAGGTTCTCTTCAATGCTTCCTATCACACCGTCTTTAATGTGGATAATCTTGTCTGTCTGATTGGCAACGCCGCTCTCGTGGGTTACGACCACGATGGTCATGCCCGTTTCATGCAAGTCTTTCAGAATTTGCATGACCTCTACGGAAGTCTTGCTGTCGAGAGCACCGGTCGGTTCGTCGGCAAGGATAATCTGGGGGCGGGTAATCAATGCACGGGCAATGGCTACACGCTGCTTCTGTCCGCCGGACATTTCGTTGGGCATGTGGTGAGCCCACTCTTTCAGCCCCAGGCGTTCCAGATATTCCAACGCCATAGCGTTACGCTTCCGGCGGCTTACTCCTTGATAGAAGAGAGGAAGAGCCACATTCTCTACCGCATCCTTGAAGGAAATCAGATTGAATGACTGGAAGATAAAGCCAATCATACGGTTGCGGTATTCGGCGGCTTTGTTTTCGCTCAGGTTCTTGATAAGCGTACCGTTCAGGTAATATTCTCCTGTATCGTAGTTGTCCAGAATGCCTAAGATGTTGAGGAGCGTGGATTTTCCGGAGCCTGACGCTCCCATAATAGAGACGAACTCTCCTTTTCGGATATCAAGGTCGATGCCTTTGAGTACGTGTAGCGGTGCTCCGTTATTATAGGTCTTGTTGATGTCTTTCAGTTGTATCACGTTTTTCCTGTTTATAGCTTTGTTCTTATTGATTTTAACTATTAGACGCAGCAATGTGACGAAAAGTTGCAATTGACGTGAAGTTTTTTAAAAAAAGATTTTGCAGTGTCGTTTTTCTTTGTGTAATTTGTAACCATTAATGTTATAACTAACCCTTTAAACAAAAAAGTAAATATCATGAATTCAAACATGGAAAAACCCTATGTAGTGGGGATTGACATAGGCGGAACGAACACCGTCTTTGGTATCGTAGATGCACGTGGCACTATTCTTGCAAGTGGTTCCATCAAGACGGGAGCTTATGATGAGGCAGACAATTACGTAGACGAAGTATGCAAGAATCTTCTTCCGCTGATTATCGCAAATGGCGGTGTTGATAAAATAAAAGGTATCGGTATCGGTGCTCCTAACGGCAACTATTATAGCGGTACAATCGAGTTTGCCCCGAATCTTCCGTGGAAAGGAGTAATTCCTTTGGCAGCCATGTTTGAAGAACGTTTGGGCATCCCTACGGCACTGACCAATGACGCCAATGCCGCCGCTATCGGTGAAATGACCTACGGTGCTGCACGCGGTATGAAAGATTTCATCATGATAACGCTGGGTACGGGTGTAGGCAGCGGTATCGTTATCAACGGACAAATGGTATACGGACACGACGGTTTTGCCGGAGAGTTGGGACACACTATCATACGTCGCGAAAACGGTCGTCTCTGCGGATGCGGTCGCCACGGCTGTCTGGAAACTTACTGTTCGGCTACCGGTGTGGCGCGTACTGCACGTGAGTTCCTCACTGCACGTACCGAACCGAGTTTGTTGCGTTCCATTCCGGCCGAAAACATCACCTCTAAGGATGTGTATGATGCAGCCGTTCAGGGTGACAAGCTGGCACAGGATATTTTTGACTTTACCGGTACTATTTTGGGAGAGGCTATTGCAGACTTCATTGCTTTCTCCAGTCCCGAAGCAATTATTCTGTTCGGTGGGTTGGCTAAGTCCGGAGATTACATCTTCAAGCCTATCCAGAAAGCTATCGATGACAATATCCTGATGATTTACAAGGGCAAGGCCAAATTGATGATGTCCGAACTGAAAGACTCTGATGCTGCTGTGCTGGGAGCCAGTGCATTGGGCTGGGAGTTGAGAGATATTAAATAAGCTCAGTCTTTGATTGAAAATATAGCCGCCCTGCCGGAATATGATTTCTCGGCTGGGCGGTATTTTTTTGATATACATCAAACAAAGTTTTCAACCGTATCAAACGTTTTTTTCACTATAATGAAAAATCTTTGTTAATCCCACGAAAAAAGAAAATGCTTGTAGAAAATGCAGGTTTGTTTGTACTCCTTTTGCTTTTCGCATTTTTATTCATACGGGATAGCGGGCGAAGGGATATTTATCCGTTCCGTAAGACGAATAATTCCATTCCGTGGGGTGAGGTATTTGAGACATTAAAAAGAGGTTGTGTCAAAACGTTGGCACAACCTCATTTATATTTTAAGTTCTGCTATATTTTCTTTTGGCTATGCTACTTT
>NZ_JBCODG010000142.1:0-3539 GCF_040928965.1 Bacteroides sp. 2201st1_D9_2201SCRN_220225
GCCTCCCTTGAAAGGAATATCTGTTCGCTGCGGGCAATATCCTCGGTGGAAACGGCAAGCGTGTTCCGTCTTTGGCCAGAAGTAAAATTCATCCTGGTCTGCACGTTGCGCGCTTCCACTTCCCCGGCTGTGGAACGGTATTTCTGTATGCTGGTTTTGAACCGGTCAATGTCATTCACCAGGTCAAAGATGTTCTCATAGCCGTATTTTTCAGCCACGAGGCTGAGAGGGTAGTCGTAATGCCTCAGTATTGTCCCATAGGGTACTTCCCGGCCAAGCGCGGCGAATATGCCTTTCGGGGTGTTATCGAAACCGCCACCCTCTAAAATCCTTCCGTCAGTGGCCTGTACGATATCCAGAATCACATCCTCTGCCGTATTTTTAAATTCCTCCGGGCTGCTTCCCCTTGCAAATCCCTCTATGCGTTGTATGGCATGTTGTATCTCATGTGCCAGGACGGACTTAACATCCTCTGTCCGGGAGATGTTTATCACGATCCTGTTATCCGAATGGAGATAGGTTCCGCCGTAGTCAGCCGATGGCAGGTCTACAAACTCCAACCGGGTTTGTTTCATTTCGGGATAGGCATGGAACAGTTCATCGTCCTTCACATAGTCATCCAGATAAATCCGTTCACGCAGCGCGTCCTGTTCCTTCAGCCCGGCTGCCAGTTCCGTCAGTTCCGTAAAACGTCTCCACTCTGCTTCAGAGAGTACTTTGCCCTCCATCTGCCGGTCAAGAAGATTTTCAAACTCCCCGTACCAGGACTGTTTTTCCAGCAGGCGTGAGCAGCCCAGATCTCCGGCCGGGTAGTATTCGAAATCCGGTGTCTCATAGCGCCACTTGCTGTCAGCTCCGCGTTCCCAGCCTGTCGCCATTTTTATTGTTCCGGCGTCCTTGCCTGACTTCTCCATTTCGCGGGCAACTGCAAGGTTCTCCAGACGCGGACAGGCCCCCTCAAGCCGATCAAGGTTGGAAGCCCCTTTCTCTCCAATGAAGCGGAAACGTTCATGTGCGGTTATCTTCAGGTCATTCTCATTGAAAATGACATAGTTTCGTGCACCGTCGGCTCGGCCACCAGTAGAATACTCCGCCGGATAGTCAATGCCTGTGAATCCTGCCCGAGAAAGAAACCCGCTGGTAAGCCGCTGTGAGTCGGTATCCCTGTCCGGATTGATGAACATGTAGTCCAGAAAGCCGTAGAACTCTTTCCCGCTGTTCCATACGTGTGACTTGCCGTTCCAGAAATCTGTCGTGGCTCCCGGAAGGAAAAGCCGTTCCTTGCGGAGCTGCAGAAATATCCTTCCCTTCTGCTCTGCGGATACCGGCCTGTCCCAGTACAGATAGTTCGTGCCGTTATCCTCCGGGATATTCACCCTGTAGAGGTTGCGGGGAAGATCTACGCGGATTTTGCCGTCGTCGATATCTGCAAGCAGTTCCGTTTTCTGCCTCTCGAACTCTTTCCTCCTTCTGCTGCGCGGGGATGCCACACGCCCGTCAATATAGACAGAGGCGACGTTCTGTTTCAGGCTGTCCGGATCGGTGGAGGAAAGGAGGTGCGTTTTCCATACCCGCCATACGTCATCAAAATAATATTCGTTGTCAAGCACCGAGGATAAAGGCTCCCCGTCATAGGTTATGTGGTTTCCCCGCTTTATACCGATGGCCGCATACCTTTTGGCTATTGCATCCACCTCTGTCACATAAGTGCCCCATCCGTAGGCCTGTGCCCCTTCACCGGTTCCGGCAAAGGCATGGTCGAAATATTCGAAGCAGGCCGGACTGCCATGATAGACTTCACGAAAGCGGATATCGTCAATGTCCGGCGAGAAAGCACCGGTATTCCGCTCCGAATACAGATATTTGCCGGCAGCCTTCAGTTGCCCCGGAACAAGAACAGCCATGCATTCCACACCTTCATCCGCAGCGCGGATAGCATCGTAACCCTTTGCCCTGATGATTTTTTGCATGGAAGGTGTCTCCACCACACGCCAGGAGTTGTCGCCTGCCAGTATCTTCTCCGCATCCTCCCGGGAGACAGGGAGTTCCAGACCGAGATAGAAGTCGTAGGCCGTAAGTCTTCCCCCTGACTCGTCCAGAACCTCCCGGACGGCATTTTCATCTTTTACGTCGAAAGGTTTCCTGACATTGGCAAAGAGGTCATATACATAACTTTCCTCCGTCCACTGTTCTTCCCCGTTTTCATCGTCCGGCAGTCCCATACTGCGTATAGAACCGATACTTCCGGCCTTTTCCTCGTCAAAGGAAGTGAAAATCAACCCGCCGTATGCACCGCCCCTGAAAGTGTGGAAAGGGGCGTCAGTAACCTGTATCTCCCAGTCATCGGTAATCCTGAACCGGCTTTTGTGTCTTGCCTGTTCCCTTGAAAGGGATGTACCATGATAGACTACCAACGGTTCCCCGTTCTCATCCACAACTTTTGAACTGTTTGTTTGGAGAATAGAAAACAAACGCTTATCTTTGAAATCGGAAAGGAGCGGATTACTTTCAATTCCAGCTTTTTGTATTGTTGGGATAATTGAGAGCAATTCGCTCTTTTCTATGCTTGAGAGTCTGTGGTCATAGTATCTGATGCCGTTGTTTTGATTGGCTACAACCGCCTTGACGGTATAACTGCTCCCGCCTATCTTCAATCCGCATACATAATAGGAAAACGACTTTATCCCCGGATACTTGCCGGCATCCTCGTTGGGAAGCTCGTCTATGAAAATCGAATCCTCTATGATCCGGGGAATGGCGGCAATGCTCTGGAGATGCTCCCTGTCCTTGTAGTCATGCTGCAGTATTTCCCGGATGCCGCCGCGACTGTTACCGCCGGTCAGGGATATCGGGGTGTTTGTATCCTTATTCGTATATTCACCCCGCAGGTTCTTGCCGTATTCCAGGGCATTCTTCTTGTATTGTTTCAGATCATCCACCGGTGCAATCTCATTACCTGTTATTTCCACAGGTCTGGCATTATACAGTTTTTTTATGCGTGCGGCCTTTTCCCAATCTCCGAACCATTCCTTGAAGGCTCCGGTTCTGACCTGCACCCACTGCCTTTCATTCAAATTTGTGGGCTGTCCGTTCGGAGCTTGTATATAGTATCCTGCCGCCTTGCTGCACGCCATGATATCCAGCTCTTCATTTGTGAAAACATTTTCAGATGTCTTTTCCATCAGCTTAACTATCGGTTAGTACGACAATATGATTTATCCGGAAAGAAAAAACTTGTTTACTTATTTACTCCAAATAAATTCAAAGTAAATAAGTAAACAAGTAATGCCGTCGGACTACGAACGCAACTTCTACATATCGGCACTGGCCTGCAGGCTCATCCGGTTGGTCGTACCTATGGCTTTGAGCGTATATCCCACCGGTGTTTTCGAAAGCATCAACGCACGGCTCTTTGTCGCGGCTTTCCGAGTGGTGGAACCGGCGGAAGAACTTATACTCTTACCTTTGAGCAGGGCATTCCATTCCGTAGCCTGCATATTCTCCACCTTGACACCTTCCTTGCGCAAATCCTTGATGAT
>NZ_JBCODG010000143.1:0-3397 GCF_040928965.1 Bacteroides sp. 2201st1_D9_2201SCRN_220225
AGAGCCTCGATGATGGAAAAATATGAAAAACAGATAAGACCTTTGACACAATGTCGTTTTGATTATAATTTCAATATTGAGGCTGTTTATGGATTCAATACTGACCGTATTCTTCAGAATATAGAGGTTCAGATGCAGGAGCAGTCTTGTGAAAACTTGATACACACAAAGAAAATCACATTCACTAATCTCATAATCAACTAAAAATATGGCACGTAAATTTTTGATTGATGGGAATTGGCTGATTTGTTCCGAGGGAACTTGTATGCAACGCATACAGGTAAACAGCCAAAGTACAATATATGCGCATGGTAAACTTGTGGCAACCATGAATGACCGCATGGACGGGAATTTCTATTGTTTGAAGATGGTTACAGCAGGGGCACTCGTTGGAGCTCTTGTTGGAGCTGTTATAGCAGCCGGAGCTATTCTCACCGGAGGTGCTGCCATTGGTGGAATTGTAGCTGCCATAGGCTCAGGGGCTCTCGTTGGTTCAATTAGCGGTAAATTGCTATCGTTGATGCCATGTATCTGCGCTTGTCTAACGAAACCGAATAGGTGGACAATGGTAAAAGACACTGTTCTACTACAGAATCAAAAAGCATTGATGCCTGATGCAAAATTGAATTGTCTTTTGGGTGGTATGGTATCTATCATCTTACCCCAAATTGAAATTGTTTTGGATGCTCTCGCCTTGTCTAATTGTGCATATAATGTAGATAATGAGGACTCTCCAAGATATAAAGACAATGCAGAAATCCCTAATGGCTGGACTGAAATTAAAGATTTGGAAAAAGAATTTGGTGATGAAATAGCAGCCGTTCTAATCAATAATCAAAATGGCTTTAAGGCTAAGCTATTCAAAAATGGAGATATTTATATTTTAGCCTTTGCCGGAACAGAGCTAAAAGATGATGAAGGGAATTTTAATCATAAGGATGCTGTTACAGATGGGAAGCAGGCTTTTGGATTGGATGATAAGGAAGACGGTCAATATGCTAACGCAGTATCTTTATCAAACACAATATGCTCAAAGATTGAAGAAGATAATGAAAAGGGAGAGAATAAAAAACTCATAATTACAGGGCATTCTTTAGGTGGAGGATTAGCGACTATTGGAGGCGCGGCAACAGGTGCAGATACATATACATTTAATGCCGCTGGAGTTCATAATCAGACTTTTCAAGACCAAGAAGTTAACGCAGAGAATACCCAACATATACAAGCATATTACTCAGATAAAGATCCGCTGAATATTGCGCAGAATCATCGAAGCATATTGATGGCTTTATTAGCATCATCCAAATGTGGGTTCCTCTCTTTTTTAGGAAGCGGAATTTTTTTGACTAATAGCTTGCCACAGGTGGCGGGACAAAGAATTGGACTTGAAACGGATTGCTCTTTGCTTTCCGGGCATTCATTAATGGAGTCCAAATTAAAAGAGGCTCTTATGGCGGAACAAAAAAATACTCCTGACATACAAGTTTATACTGAATATGAATAAGTTTTTGTATCTAACAGTAAGCATATTTTTACTAACCATTTTCAAATGCTGTAACATGAAAGTAGATAAATTTAAGCCAGAAACATATTTTAGTCGTACAGACTACTTGGAAATTACTATGGCGAATGCAATATATCATGAAAACAAGAAGAAAGTCAAAGAATATATTCAATCTGGTAGAATTGATGTAAACAAACCTGGAGCATCGGGCTTTACATATCTTTTATATTCAATTTACATAGAGAAATACGATATGACGAAAGCCCTATTGGAGCTTGGCGCTAATCCCAATCAATTGTCTATAGTAAAACACCCTGATGGAAGCATTGAGAAATTAACTCCTTTAGTTTGCGTATGCAGAAATCATTGGTACTCTATAAAGTATATAAAATTATTGATTGAAAAAGGGGCAAACGTAAATGATACAATCGTTTCTCCTCCTTTAGTGACTTGCATAATGAATTCGGGGAAAGATCAAAAGAAAGTCCGTTATCTAATAGAAAATGGAGCGAATATCAATCTGGTATTTGGAGATTATACGCCAATGCAACATGCCGTATTAAGTAGAAGGTTAGACTTGGTAGATTTATTATGGAGTTATGGAGCAGATCCACTATATATCGGTAAAAAGGGAAATAGTTTAGCGTACATGGTGCAAAAAATAGTCAATAAAAACTTGGGCACTCCTAAATATATTAACCACGCACGTGAGATTATGGAAAGGCTTAAGGGATTGGGCGTTCAATTTCCTGTTTCATTGAAGCCTGCAAAAAATGTAGAAGAGAAAACAGATTCTACAACTACTAATCCCTGTCAAAATCAAACTGATACGAACAAAGTAGAATGGAATTGGATGTAAATGTGTGTCAGTCAGTAGATTTCGGTTGATTGATATAAATTCAACCGAAATCTACTGGGTTATATTTTATCTTCCCATCGAACGCCCCATCTTTTGCTGTTGGTCATAATGTCCCTCCAGTATGTTATCGACTTCCCGTCTGGCTTTAATTTGCTCCCGATTATCCAGTTTGCCTTTCTGCATGGCTGTGATATACAAGAAGTCTCCGGCTGCTTGGTGCGACTGTTTGTCATCACCGAACAGGTTTAAGGCACTCTTGATGTCCGATACCTGCTCCGCATCGAAACGAGGCTTGTAATAATCCCGTGCCAAACGGATGATGCCATTTACCGCCTTGCAGAAGATGTCGCTTGTTTTGAGCAAGAGGAAACTGAAACAGCCGATAATCTGGTTCTGCCACGAAATGCGGTTTTTGAGCCTCGCTGTTTCCTCCGTATGCGCTGCATCCTTACGGTTAAGTTCGGATTGGTACTTTGCCTCCAGTTTCATCAGTTCACTGTGGTGATTGTTCTGCATGGTCTGGATTTTATCCTGCAACCGCTCAATGGTCTCCTCGTGCGTGGAAATCTCGCTACGTAAATCCTCGATTTCATTTTTCAAGGCTTTAGATTTGCCTGTAGCCCAACAGACAGCGGCATCAAGCAGTTCACTGCCTTTCTCCCTATTCAGTTTGGAGCGTTTTTCTTTGATAGCCCTGTCAAGGTCTTCACTCTGCCGCTCCTTTTGATAAGCCGTTTCGATAAGGATGTTGGTTCTGCTTTCAACCTCCTGCATCTTTTGGTTTGCGGTTTCCAGCTGATGCTCCCTGTACTGCCTTGTAGCATCAAGGCGGTTCATCTCCTCTTTCTGCTTCTCGACGATGAAATCGTTACGCTCCAAATGCTTCTTACCTGTCTCGGCTTTGGATTGCCCACGTTTCATGGAGAGGATGTCAGATGCCAAAGTCTGCATCGCCATCATATCGTCATCGTTGAGTTTTTGGCTCTTGCCCGTGTCGTGGTTCATCCAGTCGAATACGATGTGCGCATGGTAAT
>NZ_JBCODG010000144.1:0-3380 GCF_040928965.1 Bacteroides sp. 2201st1_D9_2201SCRN_220225
AAATTCTTCATGTTCAGACTGGCTAGGCTATACGCTTAAAAGAAAGCTTGCCAACCGGGGAAATCCGCTGACCCGCACAAACCATATGCTTTCTTGATATCAGGATATTCTTCAAATAGGATGGCTGCTCTTTGTTTCTGTCTTTCTGTCCATTTATCGGCTGACTTGAAAAGCAAATACCGAGAACGTATAAGCAATTCCCTACGAGTATCACCATTGGAATATCGGTATGGGACATAATCTTTGTTGTTCTGTTTCGCTTCCTCCATTTCCTCGTTGGCTTGCTGTATGGCATCCCAACGGTGTTTGATGCGTAATTCCTGCACGGCATCACAAGCTAATTTTTGAATGTGAAAACGGTCTATAACACGACCGGCTTTAGGAAATGCAGTCCGTACAATCTTGCGCATGGAGTCTGAAAGAACAAGTGTTACCTCTTTAACGGCATAGCGACTTTCCTCGTCAATTCGTTGCAGCACAGCTATTACATCCTCTGATTTAGTCCCTGCCACGGCAGCTACCAGGGAACACTCTCTCGTACAGGCATCGTGGTTGGTCACAAAGGTGTAAAGTTTACCGTTGGAGAGTGAGGTCTCGTCAATTGCCAAATGCAGTCCCATATTCTCCGGAAACAGCATCCATTCATCGGCATGAGATAGCTGCTCCCACTTGCGATATCCACTGAGGACCTCCTTATACTGTTTCTCAAATGTATGACAGTCTATATGATAGAATTCCTCAAGCGTACGGCAGGTTACCGGGGATGGTTCCATACGTTTCTTTTAAAAAAGCTCCAAATTCTTTGGAGTATCGGGTCCCTTGGCACAACGTTGAGGTCGATGGGAATACTAAAGCTTTTGCCTGTGCTTAAGTCTGTCCAACGCCGGCGTCTGATTCTGAGAATTACCTTATGATCTCCTATGGGAAAGTCCGTCACATTTACAGCTTCCATAAAACCTTTGGATTCAAGATGTACGTCGTTGCTTAACTCTGGATTCATCTTTTCATCCAGACTGATATGAATCTCTTGAGAGGTTTGTTCAACTCTTGAGATAAGGAAGTAATCTAATATCTGCGCCGGCAACACAAGGCTGGCCAGCATGTTCAAATAATCGTTTTTCATAATGCGAAGTAAGTAATGCTTCATGAGTATAAAAAATAATCCCCACTAAAAATCTACTGAGCCTAAAAAAGGACCAACGTAAAAATATTTGGCACCCTCGATTTATTCTTATCCTTACTAGATATTAAAAGCAATTATTCAATTAGCAAAAAGATGTTTTGAATTTTTTTATCCCCTCTTTATTTCGCATATCCGACAGGATGATTTAGTAATAAATGTTGGGACTTTTTTAGCTTTAATATTTTTTCCAATGCATTTTTATCCATTGTCATCCGTGGTACTGTAACTAAGCCAGCCGAGGAACAGAATAGTGAAATATTTTGAGAAATAATCCCAGTATCACAAGCTCCTACAATTAGCAACTGTTCAGGATTTCCGCTATTAAAGCGGGACAAGTCAGCAACCAGTATCAGACATACAGGGGCTTCTGTTACAAAATTCTGTTGTCTGGCTACGGCAGAACGATAATCACCTTTAGCAACAGGTTGCAACTGATGTGCTTTGGCATCGTATAAATAACACCCATCTTTCATACATACATATACGTCAACTTCCTGTACATTATTTGCCGATGGTGCGGTACGTTTGCCTTCTGACGGACGGTTTATTCCGTTGGCTGCCCAAAGCAGGTCGGATAAATCCTGATGCGTCAGTTGTTTATTGGCAAATGCTCGTTCCGAATGTCTTTTATTCAATGCCTGCATCAATGTAACATTTCTGCTTTTATCCGGCTTATTCAAATTTATAACTTTCAATTCTTGAGCCTGTAATCCCATTATAATGCCCAATAATAAAACTGATAAAATTATTTTTTTCATATCTGCTCCTGTTATTTACTCAAATGAAGTCTGATTACATTTTCAATGATGGGTTCATAATTCATTTTATCAAACTTGACGAATAAATCATCTTTTGAGCCAATAGTACCACCGTCACCAATAACCATTGGAGTGACATTGAAATAAATGTCTGTTACCAAATCCTTGTCAAGGAAAGCATTGTAAGTCTGTACTCCGCCACCAACGATTATTTCTTCCATTCCTTTTCCTCTTAGGTATTCTACCGCTTCTTCAGGAGTATGAACGGTTTTGTGACCGCTTCGGGCTTCGTGATTGTTGGATAGCACGACGATTTCTTTTCCTGCAAGGGCATCTTGCAACGCATCGATAAACATGGTATAAGTAGAATACCCAAAAATAATGTTGCCGGACTCAACGGCTTTCTGTACAAGAAATTCCATGACTTCCGGTGCTATCTGATGATTGGGATTGTTTGCCAGCAATACTTTTCCATTTGCTGACACTGATGCAATTAATGTTACTTTCATACGATTGTTTTTTTATTGCTAATATTAGAAACATCCTTTCAATATCGAATGAATGTTTTGATTTGATGCAAAAGTAGTGTATCTTTGCTTACTAAAGTATATCAATATACTTTAGTATAGTAATATACAAGAGTATAGTTGTGGACTATTTAAATAAACTGGTTATATGGAAGACTTTAATGGATGCCCTTATTCAAATATTGTTGCTCTAAATGATACGCTGACTATTTTATCCGGTAAATGGAAGCTTAATATTATCCGGGCTTTGCTTTTTAGAAAATATAGGTTTAATGAACTTCAAAAGAAAATACCTCATATTACTCCCCGTATGTTGTCAAAGGAATTAAAAGAACTCGAATTGAACGGGGTTGTAAAGAGAGCTGTTTATAATACAGTGCCAGTGACGGTAGAATATGAATTGACATCTTCTGGGTTTCGGTTGAAAGAATTAATTGCAGCAATGATTCAATGGGGTGTTGCTCATCGGGAATATGTGAAGAGTGTCAATATCAATGATTGATACGTTATATAAGTTAATTATCCTTACACTAAAGCCTAAAGATTGTAAATCAAATATTTGCATAGTTCAAAAAGAAGCCATATCTTTGAACCCATGAGATAGGCAGACAAACAGTGGACAAAGCCGGACAAATGTCTAAAGATACAAAAAGCAACTAAATTGCAATACTTTGTGTATGAATTATTTAGATGATTTACAATGCTTGCTAAATGTCTCTATTTATGGCTACAATATAAGAAATGTCAGTAATGACAGTAGCGGTTGTTTTCTATCGCTCGTTTCCTTACTTATAAAGTATAAAGTTGTATATTATAAGTATTCAATTTAATTGCATCAATAATTCGTTAAAAATTCGCCACGCCTAAGCGGCTCTGGCAGTAAATAAAATGAGTTCTTTGAAAAGTTTGTCA
>NZ_JBCODG010000145.1:0-3316 GCF_040928965.1 Bacteroides sp. 2201st1_D9_2201SCRN_220225
TCCATCTGTGCAAACTCGTTTGTTGGGCTTCCCTCGTAATTGGGAACAAGAACCTCTATGGAGGTAGTGAATATCTAAGCATTGCCCCGTACCTTTTTGCAACTAATGCACAGGCAGTAATAATCATCCTATGGTATAGATTCTTTATGCCAAATTGAACATGCAGACAATCGTTTATTTTCTTGGTTAGCGAATATATCAGTTGCTTGTTAATCCGGTTTTCCTTAAATAGTGCGATATAATAGCGTTTGTTTTGTAGGGTTTTAGCGACATCCGCTATTTCTTCATATTGCTCGCTTCCTTTAATGTGTTTGATTACACGGACATCTGTTCCGTTGTAAAGAATACCCACAACACGTTTATATTGTTGGGCTGTTATTTCTATATTCTTGACCAACTCCACATAATGTTTTTCTAAAAACACATCTTCTTTTCCGGATTTAGTTTCTAGAATAAGAGCTATATCTTGCTTGTCATTGGGCAGGTACCATCCATCGGGCTTGTCTGACACGCCTTTAAAACCCAATTGATTGAAAGTTGTTATTTGTCCTGTTCCTTGCTTCACATCAGGGGCTTTCTCGTCAAAGCCAAGTATAACTTTTGCGTTATCTCTTATTTCGTCTTCTGTCAAATACATTGTACGTTTAAGATTGAGTGATTTCATTATTAGGTAACGACAATTCTCGTACATCCATTTTTAGAATATCTGCTATTTGATATAGTACAGGAATGGGAGGTTGCACTTTGTTTGATGCATACAAATTGACCATATTGAAAGTCTTTCCAAGTCTATTTGCCAATTCCGTCTGGCTAATGCCTCTTGCCACTAATGCCTCTTTTATATGGTTCTTGCACATATTATGTTTTGCACATCGTTGTCTATCAAGTGCAAAAATATAAAATTTAATTTGGTAATCTTCGTGTCGTATCGAAAAAATATTCCTTTTGTACCTGAAAGAGTTACATCAAGTTACATATAAAGGCAAAGAGTTGACAAAACTTGCCTTTATAGATAAAGACACTGGTGAAAGTTTTGTAAGAACGGTGACAGCATTGCTGACTGAACAAGCGGAAAAAGATTTTTCATTCACGGGAGAAACTTTAACGGTATATACTCCTGAAAGTATTCTTGGTGAATGCACTGAATTCGCAGCAGGTAAAATCAAGCCTACAAATACGGTATTGAATATGATTAACATTATCGATGCAGCAGAACAAAACTAATCACTTATATTTCCTATTAAATGATCTTTATTAATCTCCTCTGATTTTTTGCAAAAAAAGAGGCACAATAAGAATAACCAGTGAGGGTTGTTCCTATTGTTTAAAATTAAGGTTAGTTTACGGCTTTGTATATATATCCAAAACGAATTAAACCTATATTTGTACCGACAGCAAAATATATGCTGGCGAAACAAAAAATTACAAGCTTTTGCTTTTCGTTAACATATATTTAATTGTTGCGAACATATGTATGGTATTAATAATCAATATTATATAGATATGATATTGTAAATTAAAATATGGTTGTAAAAAGATAATAGTATGATAGTATAATCAAAGACATATTGTATTATATTTGCGACAATTATAGAAACTATATTTTGATATATCAAAAAAACGTTTAACTGATTCTGTGTTGGAGAAAAGTCAAAAATATCTATTGAATACAATGAAACAGTTATGCGCCTTTCCGTACACTTACAGGTGCGTTTTCCATTTGTGTTTAAGGGCTTAGCCTCCCCCTCTCTAACAATAGGAATGCCCTGCCGCTTTTTTATGCCCAAATAAGACATGATACAGACATATATTGTTAAATTAAAAAAGAAAGGATTTTTTATGAAAATGATTTTTTATGGGCTTATATCTTTAATTTTCATGACTAGTTGTATTTCTTCTCAGAAGAATAATACCCAAATTGAAAACTGTGAAATAAAAACAGAGAGCCAAGTCCAAACTTCTAATTTATTTGGAGTTTATGAAGGGACTCTTCCTGCGGCTGATTGTAAAGGCATAAAAACGATGTTAGTTATAAATGAGGATAAAACCTACACTTTAAAAAGTGAATATATAGGAAAAAAAAATGCAACTTTTGAAACTTGTGGTGTATATCATATGATAGGAGATTCAATAATTGAATTAATCACCCCTTCTTCAGGAGAAAAGACTTATTACAGAATGCTAAATAATAAACAAGTAATGTTGTCCGATAAAGAAGAAACTGTCAACAAAGGCTCTTTGGCTGAGCATTATATTTTAAATAAAAAATAATAGTCTGTTTTATACAGAGGAAAGTCGCGAGTATATAAATTTGCGGCTTTTTTATTTTATAAACAAATAGTACAAAAAAATAAAAGTAAGTAGATACTAAAGAAATCATCATCATTCGAAGATATAGATATACAAAATTTATTTTTATTTCCTGAAATTAATTTTATTTGTATACAAATTGTATGTATAAATTATGTGCTATTTTTATTTGTTTTTTTATAAATAGACGATTATCAATGTATTATATTTATGAAACAAAATTTACTAATATAACACAATGACAAAGTGTTATAAAAATGTCATAAATCAGATGCAAATGCTTAAATAATAAGTGTTTATGTAGATAAATTATTCCATCTTATAGTTATGTCATACTCTTTACTTCGTATCACCTCTGTCTCTGACCAACCCCTGACCAAATGAAGGTGCCGTTTACTTGTCAATCACCATATTCTTAACCGGATGAATAGTCTCGGCATGGTTTTATACATTTTCTGCCGGCAATTATTTTATCCGGTTCTGTAAATGGTGGGATAAAAGAAAAACGATTAGAGATTTATACCGGTCCATTATTGATTTTACATATGTAACATTTTCAGGTATTTAATTTGACCAATGGAGAGTAAACGGAACGCATCAATATTTTTCCTTATACAATCTATTTCTTTTAAGTAATATTACTTATTTCAGGAAAAGTATTTACAATTGGTTATTACTCAATAGTTTGCAAGTAATAAGTCGGAAATATGGTCGTAGCCTTTAAAGGTACATTCTAAAGGGTGAAGATTTAACGTTTTTATTAATTCTTAACTCGTTTAGAGTATCAAAACAAGCGTTCATTTCTCAATGTTATTTGTTTCCGATATCCACTTCTATTTTGGAGACATTGTACAAGCCAATACAAAACTACAATATTTTATCCGATATTGTTCGTCGTTTATGGTCTTTGGGGAATTACTTCTTGTAGATAGATATTCACTACCTCCATAGAGGTTCTTGTTCCCAATTACGAGGGAAGCCCAACAAACGAGTTTGCACAGATGGA
>NZ_JBCODG010000146.1:0-3026 GCF_040928965.1 Bacteroides sp. 2201st1_D9_2201SCRN_220225
GCCATGCGTTAGGGATTGCAGAGTAAAGCCCACAGCCTTTAGGCGAGGACTTGAAACGTAAAGCCCGACCGTCCCACGGGAACGCCCAAAAGAAAAAAAATCCCCCGAACATTCATCCGGGGGTAGTGTAAACTGAACTGTGTCACGGCTCTGTTTTTTATTCTTTCCCTCTTATTTGTGTGCAGATTTCACATCTGCATACAAATAAGAGGAGCCTTTCACAAGCAAAGTTACATAATCTTGAACCTATCACCAAATTTTATGGCAAGTTGCTGTGATATCAGTGCCCAATTAGACAGTGGCATAGTCCATTTCCCACTAATGTCTCGATAGGCAAGATACACAAGCTTTTCAAGTGCGGTGTCTGACGGGAACACACCTTTGTTCTTCGTTACTTTACGCACCTGACGATGATAGCCCTCAACCGTATTGGTTGTGTAGATAAGTTTGCGGATTGCAGGAGTATACTGAAAATATTCCGTAAGACGCTCCCAGTTGTCGCGCCAGGATTTGATTACTATGGGGTACATCTCACCCCATTTTTCATCAACCATGTCAAGCTGTGCTAATGCAGAATCCTTGCTTACAGCACCATATACGGTCTTGAGATCCTTCAGAAACTCTTTCTGATGCTTGCTTCCTACATACTTGATTGAGTTACGGATTTGGTGGACTACACATAGCTGAACGGAGGTTTCCGGGAATACACTTTGGATGGCATCAGGGAATCCCTTAAGACCGTCTACGCAACAAATCAGAATATCACGTACACCACGGTTCTGAAGGTCGGTCATAACATCAAGCCAGAAGTTAGCACCCTCACTCTCAGATATATACATACCAAGAAGATCCTTGTGACCAGACTTGTTTACACCTAGGACATTGTATATTGCACGAGTGACTGCACGACCCTTATCGTCTTTTACCTTGTAGTGAATGGCGTCAAGCCAGCAAATGGCATAGACGGGGTCAAGCATACGGGACTTCCAGGCTGTTATTTCGGGAATAACTCGGTCGGTTATAGCACTGATGGTTTCTGCTGAAAGGGTTGTGTTAAACTCACGCTCAAAGTACTTGCTTATATCACGAGTGCTTGTACCAAGAGCATACATGTTGATGATTTGATCTGCCATACCTTCAGCAAGAATTGTCTCACGTTTCTTAACTGTCTCCGGTTTAAAAGAACCGTCACGGTCACGAGGGGTTTCGACTATCACCTCTCCATACTTTGTCTGTACGGTCTTGCTCATCTTGCCGTTACGACGATTGCCAGAACTGCAGTCAACGCTATTAAGGTGAGCATCCATCTCACCTTCTAAGGCTGCGTTTAGGATACGTTCTAGCATAGGAGCCAAAGCTCCGTCTTTACCGAAGAGTGCTTCACCGCTACGCAGCTGCTGGGCTGCTTTCTTGTAGTCTATTTCCAAATTGGCCATATTATAAAAACTGTGTTAAACTATTATTATTATAGCCTGACACAGTTTATTTTACACTCTCGAACGGGGCATTGAAAGCACTCTTGGAGTTTTTCATTTGTCAACAGGTTATTATCTTTGGATAGGTAGCTTTTTGACTTTGCTATTGGGCGAAATCGCATTGTTTGTATTAAAAAACAAAATAGGATGACTCACTATAATCTACTTCGTATTTTTCCATAAATGCAATCCTTGCCAAAAAGCAGTTTGTTCGGGTGGTTGTTTGGGCGTTCCCCCTTCGGGTCGGGCTTTCCGCTACAAGTCCTCGCTATGCTGTGGCTTTTCCCCTGCAATCCCTAACGTGGGTGAAAGGGTTTTCACTATCTTGCGCTTGCACTTTGACACACGGGGCTTCGGCTGTTCGCCGAAACTTCCCGCGCCCCGTCCCGCCCGAAAGAGTTCCCCGGCGTTTGTCCGGCAGCCGACATTATTCAAGGTAGTATTCTATAATATCTTTTATCAGTAGCTCTTCTCCTTGTTTCCATAATTTCCAGCCTTGTTCACTCTTTATTGTATCGCCTTGTACCTCAAACGGTTTTCGGACTTCTGTATTGTCCTTGAAGCAGACTACCGTCACCATGCGAAGATAGTCTTCCCAAGAGATATAGTAGGTGTCAAAGTCATGCGTTCTTTTCGCTGGAATACCATTTATCCGCATGAGGCTGCGGTTGCGTTGCATCCTGTTTCCATGCATCATAATCTGCCCAGATGAACAGTTGATCCATGCCGTTTTTCCGCTTTCCTCGTTCAGTACAATTTCAGCCCTTCCCGCCATTAAGCCCAACACTCTAAAACGGAGCATGGGAAAAGTGTAGATCAGACTTGCCGTCTCTTCTAAGTATTCATGTATGTTGCTTCCGGATCTCCATGCCAAGGGCATTAACGTATCTGATTCCGAAGAGTAACGATAGTAATATCTGCCATCTTTGCATGAAGCGTTATTCTGTCCGTCCTGCCATTCCTGCGGATTGTCATCCTTCCTTTTCCGCTCGGCAATATCCTTGTCAAACGGATACTGATGCAGTGCAATGCTATCTTCCGGCTCCTTGCACGTTGCTGTCCGGTATAATGGTATGACGGGGTTCTGCTCGGCTATGACCTCCATGAACCCAATACCCAAAGGAGCATATAATCCATTCTTGCGTTGGAACTGGAAATGATTGCCTTGTATGAAAAGGGAGGGAAAATCATCGGAAGCAATCCCCGTTATTATATCCGCTTCGCCAATAACATCCGCTGTCCGTTGGTCTTGTTTGCATGAAGATGTGCAGGCGGACTCATTGTCTGTCGGAGGCATAGGCGGCTTGCAACTCATGACCGATGCAGCCGTCAAAAGTAGTGTTATGATGACGGTTTTCATCTAAGTTTAAGCCCCACCTTCACCATGCCATGTGCAGGTTTGGGTATTATCTTGATAGTTATGCTGTATCCATTGCCCTGATTTCTCACCGTCGGTGTATTGTCCCTCAATGGTTATATAGGGTTTACCCTCCCATGTTGATTCCACACGATACGAACCGTCGAGTTTTCCATTACGGTAGTGGCATGTAG
>NZ_JBCODG010000147.1:0-3054 GCF_040928965.1 Bacteroides sp. 2201st1_D9_2201SCRN_220225
TAATCCGGTGTGCTCATTTTGGTGGTGCTGTATCCTCCCGTGCCCGGTACAGCTTCTTTCACGGCATTCCGCACAAAGATGTTTTTCAGTTCGTAGGATGCCGCCGAGTACTGTCCGTTGGGGTCAAATTCGGTTCTGATGCCGCTTACGGACACTCTTGCAACGAGCCTGCTCAGCCGGGCTGTCATACCGGTGTTGATGCCTGCGCCCAGTGTGAAGGTGGCGTTGCCATCACCGTTTTTTACGTCTCCGCTCATGGGCAGACAATCCTTGGTCTGGGCATCACCCAGTTCAATTGTTCTCTTCAGGAAGTCGGTCTTGTTCAGGACGCCTGAAAAATAACCGTCTGTAGGGGCGTTGGCTACCACGATGCCCGTACAGCTCGTTGCCGGAGTACAGTTGATGGTTGTTGCCGGAGTGGTGTTATTGGTTACGGTCTGTATGGCATTCACCGATTCGTCACTGTTGAAGATGGCGACGGTGAAACGCTTCACCGTATTCTCTTCGTTTTGTGTAGGTAATGCGCTTCCGGTTGCCTTGGTGCTCACTCCGCTTCCCGTCAGGCGCAGTTCGAGTTGTGCCGTCTTTCCCTGCGGCATGGGTTCCGTTATTCCGTTTTCTTCACTGCCGCATCCGGCTAGTGTAAAGGTTGCTGCTGCCAGCATGCTCCATAAATAGCTGTTTGTTTTCATGTATGCCTGTTTTATAGGTTAATATACTTTTGGTGTTCCCGGTCATTTTGCTTTCCTATTTGTTTTTCAACTCTTTCAGCACCCTGTCTGCCTGCTCTATGCCGGCTGCCGCTGCCATGGTAAGATATACTTCCGCCTTGTCCCGTTTTCCTTCCTGTAGGCAGAGTATGCCCATGTTGTTGTATGCGATTGGCATGGTTGCGAATCTCTCCAGATAGCGCCGCGCTTTGGCCGTTTCCCCTTTGGTGAGTGCCACGGCCGCTGCATTGATATTGGCTTCGGGGCTGTCGGGAAACAGGCGGGCTGTGAGGTCGAGTACATCGTTGTATTCCGTAGATCCTTTCGGGTAACTGCCCGCTACCGCAAAGAGCTCGTTCAGGCGCAGTGTCTGACGTTCTCCAGTACGGGACATCCTCAGGCTCTCCGCCGCATCCGGCTGCTGGCGGGTGTACTCTATCCTGTAGTCGACCCGCATAACTTCGGGAAATATCTTTTCCGCCAGGTATCTGTAGGGCTTTCCGTCGGCAAGTTTCATCAGCATTCGTTCCCGCCCTTTATCCATGTCTACACTCCCTATCAGGTCTAGGGCGGCCTCCCTGAACATCATGCCGCTTTGTCTTGTCAGTGCGGCAATGGAGTCCCAGTCTTCCGGAATCCAGGTTACTTCCAGCGGAATGCCAGTTGCAAGTCGGTTTTCCCGCAGGTATGCTTTAAGGTTCAGTGAGCGTGCCAGTGCATTCATTTCGTTCTTTTTCAGGTTTCCGGCAGGTGCCCCGTATCCTGTAACCTTCACTTTCAGGAGTTCCGTTCCCTCTTCCCGTCGGATGTTCTGCAAAGCATTGCGCAGCCGGTGGTATATTTCTAAGTTCTGTTTGCTTTCGGACAATTCTCCCAGCGTTTTCTCTCCTTTTTCCTGCTTCCCTTTGCCAAAGTAGGGGATGGACCCCGTCACTGCATGCAGTGTGTCTTTGCCGGGTGCAGGCTCGATGAAGTTCACCCAGGCCAGGTATTTCCTGTCCGTATCCATGTCCCAGGCTGAAGTGCGGTTTTCGGGCAGGTTCAGCCTGCCGGCAATCCTGTCTTCGTAGGCCTTGCCCTGTTTGCCGTGGCAGGCGCATTCCTGCGTTCTCATCAGGAGCCGGGCGTCCTTCATCCATTCCTTATAGGGCACTGCCACCCGGTATCGGAAGGAGCGCGCCATCCTGGCGTCGTTCCTTATCACTACTGCGGGTATGGGGGCCGGATGCCCGTTTCCGGCAAATTCCTTTTGCCGCTGGTACACTTTCTGCTTTTCCTTGCCGTTGATGAGTACCGCCGGCAGGGCTTGCTCGTTTTCCCCGCTGATGAGTACGGGCGTCAGGGTCAGCGATTCGTCCGAGGGCATTCTCAGTCCTTCGAAATCGACTGAGAGGTCAATGTTCAGACGCCCGTCCGCAAGCGAGAACTGCTGTCCGGTGACGAACATTTCCCCCCGGTAGAATTCCTGTGCATGACCTGCCCGGCAGCAGAGCGCCGATAGTGCCATTATCATAGGAATACGGATTAAGTTTTTCATACTTTCAATTTGCTGTTGTAATTTATCTTGTTATTATTGCATCATATACACTAAGGATATGGAGGCTTTGGTGGGAGCGATGAAATTCCTGTTTCCGCTTCCGGTCTTTTCTCCGCAGTGCGCGCAGCGGTAGCGTTCGTATCGGGTGTGCAGGAATCCTACGCCGATGCTTGTCTCCAGTCCCCAGCGGGGGGAGAGGATGAAGTGATAGCCGTATGATATTCCCACTCCCGTAAAGTCTCCCTCGTATCTTTCGGAACGTACCCCTTTGAACAGCCCGAAAGGCAGCCTTGCCTTGGCTACGTTGTACACGCCGTACATCAGGCCTGTCCCGAAGAAATGTCCTCCGTAGGGCTGGCACATCCAGTAGCGCAGCTCCGGCTGCACGAACCAGTGTTTCCAGCGTTTGTCTCCTCCTGCCGGAAAGGGGTTGTAATAAACCCCGGCCTCCAGCGTGAAACGTTCCGACAGCTTTAGTTCCACACCGAGGTTGGGCGAGGCGAGCATGCCCCCCGTAAGCAGGTCGCTTTTCACGGCAACGGTTTGCGCCCCTGCCTTGCCTGCACACGACAGCAGGGCAAGGAGCATCAGCATCGGTATGTATTTTCTGCTTCTCAATTTCTTTGTTCCTGTTATAAATCTGTCAGTGTAAGCTCCTTCAGGTATATCCTGGTTATCTGGTTTACTATTCCGAGTTTTTGTGCGGCTCTTCCGTATTGTGCATAGAACCGCTCGGTAATGGGGCTGTTGCAGTTCAGATGTCCTCCCGTGGCTTCGAGAATATCCAGCAGGGATATTTCCATGGCT
>NZ_JBCODG010000148.1:0-2979 GCF_040928965.1 Bacteroides sp. 2201st1_D9_2201SCRN_220225
AGTAGCATAGCCAAAAGAAAATATAGCAGAACTTAAAATATAAATGAGGTTGTGCCAACGTTTTGACACAACCTCATCTTTCGTTGTTATAAACTTAATTGTTCTTGCTCACTTACATTTTCGTTTATTAGTCTGCACATATATTCTTGCAGGCAATAATTATATATTTCAGCAGTAAGTAATGATTTTATATATTCCACATTTTCATATATGTATTTCATTTTATAAGCTAATATTTCAAAGGGCATATCTTCGTTATTATATGTAGCCATTATCTGCCATAAATTTGAAATCGTTTGGCTTATGTCATTATCTTGGTACTGTTTATTGGCTTCCATATTCTGATATTTATAGATGTAATACTCTGTGTATGCTGGTATGCGGTATGTTTCATGTGCAAAGCCAGTTCCGCCCCCGGCAATACATCTCAACATATCATTTACACAATAGAATATTTTGTTTAATGTCTTACGTTCACAACGATAGTGTTTCCTATTATTGGCATTAAACTGTGCATACCATATACAATATAAGTCAAATCCAGTTTCTCCATAGAAATAACCTTGCAATGAAGTATATTGTTGGCGGTATAATGTATCGGGATAAACCGCTGCCGAATTTGCAAACAATCTTTTCGCATCTTCTTCTATATAGCGGTACTCTTTTTTACTTTGTTTACGGAATTTATCAATATTGAGTATATCATCTTGTATGTTACGTTCACACAGAGTTTTACTACAAGAGCAACCCATTACCACGAAAATGGCAAGAACAACAAGAACAAATAGTACTATGTTTGCAATGCGATACATATTGTTTATAATGGGTTGCAGCTTGCCACCGTTAGGTGGAATAGGTGCTTGTTATCAACATATTATTCATCTACTAAATCAGCCAAACGATCCATTGCAGGTTGCAAGTCTTCAGGGATACCTTCTTCCCAAGAAGGCACATCCAATGCAATACCATTTAAAGCAGTAAACATTTCTTGGGGAATGGGAATCTTAAATTCCGAAGGATTCAAACTTGCAGTCCAGTCATATCCATCTTGATACGAATCATGACAAGGATTGAAAGCGTAGCGTTGGTTCCTGTAAAATCCTGATGTGTAATTCTGTTCAATTGTTTGGATGATGTCATAATCTTCAAGATACCAACTATGAGTATTTTCACATTCCTCACGGTTTACAAACTGTTTGCTGAAATCTGGAGCCATCCGCCAATAAAGTAGCAGGCATGTTCCTTTGTCTGTATCGGGCTGCTCGACAATCCATTGGATAACTTTCTTAGGATTATCAAAATTCCAGCTTAGAGCCAGCATTTGGCGAATTTCTGAATCATGTTTCTTTAAGTAATCAATGATGAGTTCGGCACTCAGTTCATCGTAAACGTCTTCATCAATACGTTTATCACCCCAATCGTAATTTTCGTCTAAAAGTTTGTTTATAAAGTCCATAATTGTAATTTATTAATTTGTTGATAATATTATTTGTAAAAACACTTGTTTGGTATCTTCTATTTTGATAACTGACACCTGACAGGTGTGCTTCCTAATCTCTAATAGCTACCCCCTACAAATCATCCAGCGTATCAAGTGGATTGGGTATGCTTGACTTGAGGGCATTCGTTACATGAAGATAAATATTCGTCATCTTTAATATTGTTGTATCCCAGCAAATTTTGCCCATGATGCGTACCAGTATCCATTCACTGACAACGCCTTGTGAGGTGAGATTCAGTAGTTTCAGATAGTCTTCCGGTAACATGTATGTCTGTTGTGAATTGGGGTGCTGCACGTACGTCCGGCTATAATCTATGTAGGCGTAGGGAGAAGAGCGGTCGGAGAAATCCGGTAGTTTAAAGGCGGTAACTGTTATGTAGGCGGAAGCGTTGTCCGCCATTTGTATGCTGCTCTCCCGGGAAAGTAGTAGGGCAATTGCCGGATTATTTGCATACTTTATCCGTATGTAGCGTTCACCGTTCACTTTTTCTCTGTACAGGACGATGCTTGACCGTTGCTTCTGTATCTTGTCCATATCTTTGGCGGTTGCTTTATACCTCAAAGATAAAGCAAAGTATTGAAATCTGAACGGTTGTTCAGAAAATATTTTTATCGAAATATTTTAAATATTGCTAAAAGAAGTCAGGCTTTCAGGAGCGAGTATAGATTATCTAATTTCTCCTTCAATTCGTCTACATCCAGACCATTCAGGAACGATTGCTCGTAGGACATGCCCAGGAATATTTGACGGAACAACGAGGCGGTCTTTTTCACATCCGTATCTTGCTTTATTTCACCGCTCTCTTTTGCCTTCTGTATGACCGCCTTCCATAGTTCGTGTTCCTTGCGGAATATTTCTTCCATTTTTTCACGGGCTCCGGGATAATACATCCTCACTTGGGAAAGGAAATGGAAATAATAGAAGTTGGGACAGCATTCATTATCATCTGCACAGCATTGTACCTGTTTGATGATATGGTTCATGACTGCACTCACTCCTGCCACATACTGTTCTATAAATTCAGCCAGTGTTTCCGTCGGCCCGGCAAACTTGTTGGCCGGTGTCTGCATCTGTATGACATACTTGTCTGCTACCGCCATAAACAAGTCGAGTTTATGGGGAAAATAATATACTACCCCCGTCTTTACCACCCCGCAGGCTTTCGCCAGCGTGCTGATACTCGCTTTCTCGTAGTTCATCCTCAAAAACACCTTGAATGCCTTGTCTATCACTTCTTCCCGGTTGGTAATCATATCGGATTATCCTCTTTTATGTTTCTTTTTGCGAAGGTGTGCTTTTTATTTTGAAGTTTTTACGTTAGTCCGTTTACATCAAAGCCGTCAAATCGCAGTATATACAAAAGAAAAAAGCAGTTATCTTTTTAGATAACTGCTTGATTTTCAAGTGATCCGCTTGGGGCTCGAACCCAAGACCCCAACATTAAAAGTGTTGTGCTCTACCTGCTGAGCTAGCGAAT
>NZ_JBCODG010000149.1:0-2961 GCF_040928965.1 Bacteroides sp. 2201st1_D9_2201SCRN_220225
GCACTGTAAAATTGATTAATTAACTTCTAAAAAATCAGAGATATGAAAAAGATTGAAAATTCATTCGCAGTAACAGGCAGGATTTGTAGGGATGCAGAAATCCATTTATTCGAAATAGTAAAGGTTGCACACTTCTCTATTGTGGTCAGTCGCATAGGCAAGATAAATGAAGAAAAAACATTTGTTTCCTCTGTTATGAAAGTTGAAGCCTGGAGTAAGATGGAAGACCGCTATGCTTTTTGGATACTGCAAAAAGATGTACTGATTACCGTTGAAGGCTACTTTAAGCCGGAAGAATGGACGGATTCTAAAAGTGGGGAGAAACGTAACCGCATTGTGATGGTAGCTACTAAGTTCTACCCGACTCCGGAAAAATAAGAACCCCCGGACTAAAAAGAAAAAGCAATCAAACGATTGAAGCGGCACAAGGTCGCTTCAATCGTTTGCTAATGCGGCAGAAGATTATAAAAAAAGTGTTTCTTAATTTGGTGATTTTCAGATTTATCGGTATTTTTGTATCAAAAATGATACCTAAATATGTTTTTCTATGAAAAGATTATATGATACATATACAATATACGAATTTTCAGATGAATGTATTGTAAAGGAAATCTGCAAGAGAGTTAAGTCTATAAGACTTAGCTGCTGTTTTTCCCAGCAAGAATTTGCGGATAAGGCAGGAGTATCTATCGTTACTATTAAGAGAATAGAATCTTGTAAAGTAAGTGATATTGCCCTAAGTACATTGCTTAAGATTTTGCGTATAAGTGGAACTCTTGAAGGCGTTGTCGGTTTGGTTCCGGAACTTCCAGACTCCCCTTTCCTAATCAATGAAAAAACAGGTAAAAGAATACAAAGAATTAACGGTAAACGTAAGATGGTATGAAGAAAGAGCCGATTATAGTGAATGTATATCTGTGGGGGACTTGCATTGGCAAATTGAATTGGGACTTTGAAAAGCATTGTTCTGTATTCCAATTTACGGATGAATATAGGAAACAAGATTATGATATATGCCCTTCCACACACCCTAAGAGAACCCCTTTGTTTGCGTCTTTCTATGGGAATAAAGATAAATTATATCAAGGGCTTCCGGAATTTCTTGCAGATGCGCTTCCTGACAAATGGGGGGCTTCCCTATTTGACCAATGGCTCACGGATAATAATATAAAGGTTACGGAATCATTGCCTCTATTGAAGCTCTCTTATATTGGCAAGAGGGCTATGGGAGCATTGGAATTTGAACCGGAATTTAATGATGATGCCATCCATGAGTCAGTAAATATGTCATCATTGGCAACTTTGGCTTCTAAAATATATAATGATCGAGATGCTGCTGTCATATCACCGGAGGATAGCCTCACGATGAAAAAGTTGATATATCTTGGAACTTCTGCCGGTGGCATGCGCCCGAAGGCAGTGATTGCCTATAATCTCGAAACGGAAGAGTTTCGTTCCGGCCAGGTGGATTTGCCTGAAAATTTTAAGCAGTATATCATCAAATTTAAAGAAGCAGATGACTCTCCTACCACAGAGATAGAAATGGTATATAGCGAAATGGCAAAGGCGGCGGGAATCAACATGATGCCATGCTTCCTGAAAGAAATTGATGGAAGAAATCATTTCGTAACGGAAAGATTTGATCGTAAGAATGGAGAAAAGCTCTTTAGTCAGACCCTTGCGGCCATTATGCCGGGTGCAGATGATTATATGAAGCTGTGTTGGATAGCAGAGACTCTGAAACTTCCCCAGGAAGACAAAGATCAGATATTTATCAGAATGGTATTTAATTATGTCGCAGGTATATCCGATGATCATAATAAGAACATATCGTTTATCATGGATAAGGCAGGGGTATGGCGTTTATCACCTGCATATGATGTAATGTTCACGGCAAATACATGGGAAAATTCTTCAGCACACATTCATTCGATGGGCGTGATGGGCAAAAGGTCTGCCTTGACTACAAGTGATTTCGTCAACTTTGCCGAGGATTTTGTAGAGGAGCCCGAAAAGAAGATATTACAGGTGTTCGATGCTGTAAGCAAATTTCAATCGTTATGCGCCACGTATGGCATAGATAAGGCTATATTTGATAAAATCCAACATGTATTGGATGGATTGGTCACTGATGATTTGGATTTGCTGCAATTAACTTAAAGAACAGTAGATGGTGATAGTTGCTCCAGTCTTTTCTGGAACGGCTTTCTTTTCTTTTGAGATCTTTATACCCCTATTTGTTATTTTGGAGAAAGTCACATGTTTCCCACCCACCCTTTCAGCGGAGTGACTGTCCCCGTTTCAGGATTTCTCATAGTCACTCGCAGGCTCCGTGATTGTGTGAAATCCAGGAATGGGGAAGGCAAAGGAGAGAGGCATATCCGGTCTGCTTTCGGAGCTTCGGCCACATCGAGACAACCTCTTTCCGGCGGCTATGCCACTCTCCTTTTATTTGCCCGGCAGTCTGTTGCTTACCCATATGCCCCAGCCTTTTAGGGCTGTATATAGGTAGTCGGATATTTCGCCGCTAAATCGGCAGTCCGCTTCAATCGTTTGCTTGCTTTTCTCCGAGTGGATGCCTTTCTGTTTTTCCGGTTGTATAATCTTCTTTTTCCGGAAACAGTTGTAGTGGCTGTATGCCTGTATGGTTATGTTCTCCCCGCAGAATCCGCAAGTCTGTTCTTCCGTTGCAGCCTTTCATTTTATCGTGCAGTCACTTTTTTCGATACGTGGAATATTGTATGCTTCATTCTTCGGCTTCATTTTTTTAAAAGGAATTGCAGAGGTTTCTTCCGGTGTGTCGATAGGCGGCTGACCATATTTTCGGAATGTGCCATGCTTGCTGTCTGACCGGTTGTTTTTTGCATCCTTTCCAAACCTGTTGCTGATTTTCAAGTTTTGTCTTTTTCATATCATTTTTTAGGGAAGTCAAATCATTTTCCGTTGCAAATATAGATTGTT
>NZ_JBCODG010000150.1:0-2669 GCF_040928965.1 Bacteroides sp. 2201st1_D9_2201SCRN_220225
CTGATAACCCAGTACGACGGAAGAAAGAACCTGAACAAGAGCGTTTCGGAACTGGTACAGGAAACATTCCAGGGCAAAGTGTTCAGCACCCATATACGCAACTCCATTGCGCTGGCCGAAGCCCCGACACAAGGGCAGGATATTTTTCACTATGCCCCCAAATCTGCCGGGGCAGAGGACTACGAAAAGGTATGTAACGAACTGCTAACAGAAATAAAGTAACCATATGGCAAAGAAGAACGATTTAAAAAACAGTATGTCGGCCGGGCTGACCGGGGGATTAGACAGCCTGATCCAATCCACGGCCGGGCAAAAAGAGGCTCAAAAGCCGAAGAAAGCGAAAACCGTGCATTGTAATTTTGTCATGGACGAAACCTATCACCAGAACTTAAAGCTGATCGCGATCCGCAAAGGCGATTCGCTAAAATCGGTATTGCAAGAGGCTATATCTGACTACTTGGATAAAAACAGTTCCCTGCTATAACAGCGTATCGGGAATATACAGGGCAAACACTCCACAAAAGAAATTCTCCAGGAAAAAGGTACGCAAAAAGCACCCCTACACATCAAAAAGTATATTGAAAATGCGATTCCCTATAAAGAACCCGTTGGCAGGATTAATCTTGCGTATGTTTAACCTGCCAACGGGTACGATATTAATAAACGTTTGGATTAAGGTTGGGGTTGGACGTTTACGTCTTTATCTGCATCAACCCAGCCTGTTGTCTCTGCATTAAACTGGATCGGATTCAACACAGCCACTCCCTGATCAGTATAACCACCACCGAAAATCAACGTGTAGATATGACGCTTGCCCGCTACCCATGTATCTCCGAACGGAACATAAATTGTTCCGTAACTATCTGCTGAACCCAACAGATAACCTCCGGACTGCTGGATTTTGCAGGTGATCGACAGGTAACATTGATGCGCACCGTCGGCTTTTATCTTGGTATTGGTGGCTTCTTCGGAAACTTTCCATGCTGTCAGCTTCTGTGGTATATTCAGCATAGGAGTTTTTTCGGAAATATCGGTAGCTGTGGTATTACTATTGACCTCGATGGATTTGCCTTGCACTACGGTAATAAAACCTCCTCCTGTAGAGCTTTCAGGCCAATCACCCACAGTCCAACTTCCCGTTCCATCGGCTGTCGCAGGCAATGTGTAGACGCCGCCCATTTTTACATTAAAAATCTTGATGTCCTTTATATTCACCTGCATGTTATCGTATTCGGTCTTTGCTTTGAATACGACCTGTGACAGAATATGCTTGAAGTTAAATTTCACTACTCCGTTGTTCTTGTCTTTTGTCTGGCCTTTGGCTATGGCATACATCACGTCGTAGTTTTCATGAGCATTGATACCAGATCCATACTCATCGGAGCAGGAATAAGTTATCTTTTGAGTATCCTTGGTGGCTTCCCACATATAACTCCACTGCATGGCTTCATCAACCGTTCCGGGATTGAATGCGTAAAAGTCCAAAGCCTCGGTAGGCCAATAACGAAGGTCGCTCGCATTTTTATAATCCCACTTACCATTATTGTACACGATATTCACTCCGTCATGTCCAAATTCCGTGTCGACCTTTCCCATGAAGGCAGTACCATCCCCCGTAAAAGCGAACACGTCGAAATCGGTGTTCTTCAAGTTGGTGTTGGTAGTAGGGATAGCCCTCGTTTCCGCCGCATTACTTAACACGTTAAAACCAATCGCATTCCGTGAGGAGGTTTCCACATTCGCAATCTCCTCGTCTGAGCAACCCATGAGTAGTGCTCCAAAGATTGCCCAAAGCATTACTGTACTTTTTTTCATAAATAAAAACAATTTAAATTGATACATATAATTAATAAACTCGTATTACAACACTATATCCATATTCACATCATCCCAATCATCAACGTCCACATCAAATCCCGGACCGCCATTTCCCGGCTCGGATGGTACCTCATAATCAAAATTCAACACCAGATGCACATCACCGATATGCCCCGCTACCGGGACATCATGCACTTGGTCGCTCACGTCCTGTTCCAATACAGACATGCTGCCTGAACGGTTCTTGATATACAGCCGGAAAACATTGGGCTCTCCTTCAAGTGCGGAATGTCCAAACGTATAGAATCCGCCTATAATCTGATTCCGTGAAACCATTCCATCAAAGAGCAGGCTCTCCGAAAGATCGGCGGGCAAACTGTCGCCGGACATGTTAAGCGAGCCGGACATGCCGGAAAGAGCGGCCCGCAAATCCGCCACCCTGTCCAGTCCCCGAAGACCGTTCACCTCATACGTGTAGTGACATACCATGTTTACGGGAGTTAGCCGTATTATCTTCGTGCTTCCTTCCGGAATGTCCTTGAGGATAACTCTGTCTATATGGTCGCCACACAGCCAGGGTGGGGTGACAGCCATTGTCCGGTTATCCGGCGACTGAACATCACGCGTATCGGCAGTAAAAAGCGTGTAACTGCCGTTTTCTTTCCAAACCATCCCGTCGGTATCGTAGTTGAAGCAAATTACCCGGTAATCATTCTCGGGAAGCTCCACTTCCCCATCCTCTCCTCCGGGGAAATCAAATATCCACGTGTTGCTTTCATCGTCGGTCGGATAAAATACGACCCTCATGCCTTCAGGCTTGTCATGATTGGAAATCTTGGTCCAGTCGAATA
>NZ_JBCODG010000151.1:0-2663 GCF_040928965.1 Bacteroides sp. 2201st1_D9_2201SCRN_220225
CCCCCAAACGCTCTTTGGATTGTCCCATCACATCCAATGACCTTGCAGGAAGCAAACGGCTCTACAACTTCTTTGACAGCGTGTTTGCTATCGGCAAGAGTGCACAGGACAGTGGGCTTCGCTATGTGAAGCAGTTGAAAGTGCGCTATGGCATATACTCATACGATGCGGACAATGTAATCCTCTATGAAATTGAAAAGGTGGATGCCTTCTTGCAGTTCGTGTATCGGGGCTACTCCACGGAAAAGGAACATCTGAAAAAATTGGGCGACAATGAATCGAGCCAAAGAGACTGCATGATTTTGCAGCTATCCCAATCGGGCAAGTCTGTAAGGGAGATAGCCTCACAGGTGAATTGCGGCAAGTCCACCGTCAGCCGGATAATCCAACGCAGCAAGGAGACTAAGGATATGGCTGTCCCAAGTGTCCCACCGTCCCAACCCACAACAAGTGGGACAATGGGACAGGACGGGACAGTCGGGACAATCAGGGAAGTAAAGCAAGCGGAACTGTTTGCCGGACAAGAAAATGGGGAGGACAAGCCATGAAAAAGCGGTATTCTCCGAAATGTCCCAAGGTGTCCCATCGTCCCATGCCCTATGAGCCGGGACAGTGGGACAGGACGGGACAGGGGAACAATCAATGGAAAAAGAAAGGAGGAAAGCAATGAGCGGCTATTCGTTACAGAGATATAAAGGAACGGCAACACGGCATACCTGTCCGGGTTGTGGCGACAGACATTCCTTTGCCTATTATGTGGATGAGCAGGACACACCCCTGCATCCATCGGTCGGTAGGTGCAACCATGAAAGCAGTTGCGGGTATCACTACACCCCCAAGCAATACTTTCGGGAACATCCCGAATGTCGTGCCACAAATGATTTCTCTTCCGGCGGGCGAAAAGTGGAACAAAAGCCTAAACAGGTATCACAGCCGGGTGCCATAGGTTACATACCACCTCATTATGTGGAGAAATCGAAAAGCGTTCACAGCAACTTCTTCCGCTTCATATTCTCGCTCCTTACTTCCTATTACGGCAGTAAGGCAAAAGACGTGCTGAAACGGTTGCTGGAGGAATACCGTTTGGGGGCTACCCGTGACGGGGCTGTCATTTTCTGGCAGATAGACAGCAATAACAAGGTACGCACAGGTAAGGTAATACAGTACAATCCCGAGGATGGACACCGCATCAAGGGAGGACAGACATCGGCAGTGGACTGGATACACAGCATACTGAAAAGGCAACGGGTACTGCCGGAAAAGTGGCAACTCTCCCAGTGCCTCTTCGGGGAACATCTGCTGGGCGGCAATCCCGACAAAGTGGTGGTCTTGGTGGAATCCGAAAAGAGTGCCGTAATCGGCTCATCCATATTCCCCGGCTATGTATGGCTGGCGACAGGTGGCAAGAGCCAATTAAGAGAGGAAAAGCTCCGTGTGTTAACCGGGAGAACCGTGCTTCTTTTTCCTGATGCGGACGGATATGCCGAATGGAAACAACGTGCCGGAAGTATGAACTTTTGCAAGGCGATTGTATCTGACATCATCGAGAAAAATGCCACTCCGAAGCAAAAGGCTGACCATATCGACATTGCCGATTGGATTATTTACCAGATACGGGAGGGCAAACTGATGTGTACAGCCGACCACTTGGTAGAGGCTGAAAAAATCCTCCAACGGATGATGGAAAAGAATCCGCTCCTGCAAAAGCTGATAGACGATTTAGACCTTGTACCGGTTGGTGCAAGTCCAATCAGATACGGTGACTGAAGCCCTCCCTGACGGCAGGAGAGCGGAAGCCGGAGGCTGTGGTACACGGACAAGGGCTTGCCCTTGATATAGCCCACTATAACTACACGCTCCGCTTTCGTAGTTGTGGGCTCTCCCGAGGGGCCGGGCTTTGCCCCGACCCACTTAGGACTTTGCCCTAAGAACCCACTCAGGGCGTTTCACCCCCTGAGAACCCCGAGCAAAGAGTGACCCTCTCTTTGTAATCTCCGCTTATGGGTTACCCCCCCCTAAGAACCCTGTACGGTTACGAGCGGACAGCGGAAAATAATTTTATCCACAAATCAAATTTTAATAGTAGTATGGCAACAAAATCAAGCATTCATATCAAGCCTTGCAACACCAAATCAAGTGAGGCTCATAACCGCAGGAGTGCCGAATACATGTGCAATATCGGTGAGTCCAGAATCTACATCGTACCCGAACTCTCCGCCGGCAACGAGCAATGGATAAACCCGGACTTCGGCAGCTCCGACCTGCAAACGCACTACGACAACATCAAACGGATGGTCAAGGAAAAGACAGGTCGTGCCATGCAGGAGAAAGAACGTGAGCGAAAAGGGAAAAACGGCAAAATCATCAAAGTGGCAGGATGTTCACCAATCCGTGAGGGGGTACTGCTCATCAAACCGGACACGACACTGGCAGACGTGAAAAAATTTGGCGAGGAATGCCAAAGACGCTGGGGCATCATACCGCTTCAAATCTTCCTGCACAAGGATGAGGGGCATTGGCTAAGCGGACAGCCTGATGCAGAGGACAAGGAGAGTTTCCAAGTGGGTGAAAAATGGTTCAAGCCGAATTACCATGCGCACATCGTATTCGACTGGATGAACCACGACACGGGCAAGAGCCAAAAACTCAACGATGACGATATG
>NZ_JBCODG010000152.1:0-2646 GCF_040928965.1 Bacteroides sp. 2201st1_D9_2201SCRN_220225
AGGAGGTTGTTTCGGCAATGCCGAAGCTCCGGATGATGACCATTGCAATCCCGCCCACGTTTGGAACTTCTCTTTTCCGGTTTACCCATAATCAGCCGCATAGCGGATGATTACGGGTAAACCGGGAATGAGAACAGTCATTCCGATGAAGGGGAGGGTGGGAAAGAATACTGCGTGAACGCAAATTAATGGGATTACCAGTAACTCCAAGCGTTTTTTGCTACTTTTTTGGGGTGCTTGCCAAAAAGTAGCGGACAGCAAAATACCCTCCCTTCCCTAATCCAAAAGAAGGGAGAATGTGCTTCATTGAAGGTATATAGGTTCCGTTCCCTGATTATAACAATACATAGTGTTATTTCTGAAACCATCAAAGCATATATGAAAATCATCGAAATCCTGTTCCGTGGCCAAACGAACCTTATCACTCAACAAAACCATGCATTGTTTATTGACAGATGTAGCCAAAGAGGTAGTACGTCCCGGCTTTATCTCCAATGCCACCACATAAGAAGTCCTTCGTGGATAGATATACCCAATAATTTCCTCATTGAGTACAACCAAACGAATAACATCTTCATTCAAAACGGGAATATTATTAATTTTGCCCATCATTGTTATAATATAAATCAGTTTATAATCATTAAAATACAATATCATTACAAATGATACCTATAATTTTTATAGGTAAACTTTTCCACCGAGACCACCTCATAAAGATAGTCTTCATGGCAAGAAGCCATTATACAGTTCTCACATTCAAGAATAGGATTTATAACTACACGGAATTTAATAGTGCCGTCCACCAGAACAAACTCCACCCGATTAAAGAACCCTTGTAGAGAATGCCCTTCCTTATCCATCAGACGCACTACTTCACCTGTAAAAACAGCCAATTCCTTAGCCTGCCATTTCGCTTTACGCAAACAACTGTTCGCCGCTTTGACGTTCTCATTCACCTCTTTTGTTCTTATTGCTTTCATACCAAAATCCTTTTTACATATTTATCTTGTCAAAAATCAAAAGTCAGCTGCGTAGCCCTTGCGTTGCTCTGAATCGACCTCTTCAATTCAGAATTATCCTCCATTGCATTTTCAAGTTTCCTAATAAAAGAAGTGTCACCTGCTTCCGTTATCTTTAAAATAGGCAACCATACTCCGGCTATCAGCTGTAAATCTATATGATAACTTCTCCAATGCTGCATTGTCAATGTATTCATCCATGCGACTTCACCGGGTACGCTATTCATCATCAGATTGACAACGGTCATCTTTACACAAATCAAATCTATATCCGAGCCATAACAAAAAAGCCTTCCTCCATCATTCTCTTCCGCACATTTTTTTACAGCGGAAAGTAGCATCCTGCCGGAACCACAGCACGAATCACAGACCGACTGTTTAGGTTTCAGCCTATTTCCCCCCATACATGCCATCAAATCAGCAACGTGTATCGGGGTAAAGAACTGTCCGTTATTCCCATGACTGACACACTCCATGAACATATCTCCCAAGACATCGCAAAATCCTTCCGAATATTCAGACACCCTATAAAACATTTGAACAAAAAGTTCCATTTCATATGGCTTATATCTTTTTTCCACTCTACGATAATCCTCCGCCAACATCCCGACAGACAAATAGTAAAGACAAACATCCAAAAAATCCCGAAAGGCTTCTTCATATCCCCGACTGAAAGCAAGCTTTTCATAAAGTTTCATTATCTCCTTTGGTATCATACTTTTCTGACTTCATTATTCACAACATTCTATATTCCTTGTGCCATAGATTTTATCAAAAGCCGCTTTTATCTCCGAGCGATATTTACAGTCCTTCTCAAAACAAAGTTGTTTTGTCCAAAAATCGAAATCAAAACCATCGGTATTATCAATCGTTACAGAAACATAATCAGTCATACCACTCTGACATACAACCGTATGCCGATTTACACAAAAGTGGTCATTTAAAGCAGTTTCTTTTCGGGTAATGCGTTCTACCATCTTATCTATCCACTTCATACTTATAATATTTTATGTAATTGCCCCATTCCAAGAGGCAGTTACGGTTATACTCATTAAAAATCGTTCTCGTTCAAAAACAGCACATCGCCTTTCATCACCATCCAATTAATCTCACTCAGATGATAGCCACAATGCCCACTCAAAAAAATCTCAATCTCTTCAGTGGTCTGCAATCTCCTGTCTGGGCTTATCACCGCAACATTACCGGAATTACAATCCAATACAGCCAGTTTCTCATAAGCCCACTCACCAAACTGGCAGAACTCGATAAAATTGGTATAGGTTATCCGTATGCTATTGTTTGCATCAAATTCAAGGGGTGACTTTGTAATGAATGAACCTGCATGATTCACCACCACAGAGGGGCTAATCTCTGCCAATGAAGATAAGCTGTCATCCCATCTAATCTCATAAAGGAAAAATCCTTTTGGCAATGAATTGCGGTCTATACGATAACTGGAAAAAAGACCGTCTATCGTTTCATTAATAACTAACTGTTCATAATCTCCTTCTAAATAGTGTACTCGTGACATAACTCGTTGTTTTTTGGGATTGTTAAACTTCTAATTTTATGCTTCAGCTAGATTTAAAGACCTTTTTTTAAAACCCCTTTCCGGGATGGCCTTTTC
>NZ_JBCODG010000153.1:0-2491 GCF_040928965.1 Bacteroides sp. 2201st1_D9_2201SCRN_220225
GAGTGTATGCCACCATGCCATAGAGAACTTCAACCAATCTTTCATCTTCTTGCCCATGATTACTTTTTCCGCATCGTAGTAGCGGAATGCCATAGGATTCTTACTTTCTTTGCCTTCGAATTTGATTTTTCCTATTCCGGGAAAATACTCTTTTGTTGCCATAATGATTAAATGTGTTAATGCGGTAATGCGCCGATGTGCTGACAACGGGCACATTACCCGCGGGTTAATTATTACTGTTGTTTTATTCTTGTTTACTTTCAATGTCTGTTTCAATCTTCTTCAAGAGGCATTTCATTCAGTTTCTCTGAAATTTCTTTCCGGTCTGTTTTCCTTTTTATTCGTTGCATAGACGCTCCTCATAAAAAGCAGCAAGCCGGTCTCAAAAAGAACTTTCCGAAGAATGCAGAACAAAACTTAAGCAGGCCGTAAGCTCTGCATCAGATATTGTTTCCAGCGCGCATAGGCATCGGCATATGCCTGACGGTCGGCTTGTCCGGGCTCGATGATTTCGAGCTTCTCGAGCGTAGCAAAGGCTTCGTTGTTGTCTTTATAGATGCCCGCACCGATACCTGCACCTTTGGCTGCACCTACCGAACCGTCGGTGTCGTACAGTTCGATAACGGCACCCGTTACGCCTGCCAGCGTTTCGCGGAACAGCGGACTGAGGAACATATTGGCTTTGCCCGCATGGATTTTCTGTACGGGAATACCCATCTGCTCCATAATGTCGATACCATACTTGAAAGAGAATACGATACCTTCCTGTGCCGCACGGATAATATGTTGCTTGCCGTGCTGGTTGAAGTTGATTCCTTGAATGGAACAGCCCGTTTCCCTGTTCTCCAGCATACGTTCGGCACCGTTGCCAAAAGGCAGGATGCTGATACCGGCGCTTCCGATAGGCGCCTGGGCGGCAAGAACATTCATGTCACTGTAAGAAACGCCTTCGGGAGCAACGGTGCGTTTCACCCACGAGTTGAGGATACCCGTACCGTTGATGCACAAAAGTACGCCGAGACGGGTTTGTTCCGCCGTGTGATTGACGTGCGCAAAGGTATTGACACGCGATTTCGGGTCGTAGTTCACCTCACCGTTCACACCGTAAACCACCCCCGAAGTACCCGCTGTGGATGCTATTTCACCGGGGTTGAATACATTCAGCGACAATGCGTTGTTGGGTTGGTCGCCGGCACGGTATGTGACAGGCGTTCCCTCTTTCAGACCCAACTCCTGTGCGGCAGCGGCGTTTACACGGCCTTGCTCGGAGAATGTAGGTCTGATGTCGGCTATCAGCGAGGAATCGAAACCGTAATATTTCATCAGGAAGTCTGCTACCCGGTTGTTCTTGAAATCCCAGAACATGCCTTCGGACAGTCCGGAGACTGTAGTGCAGATTGTACCGCTCAGTTTCATGGCAATATAATCGCCCGGCAGCATAATCTTGTATATCTTTTCATAGACAGCCGGTTCATTCTCCTTTATCCAGGCAAGTTTGGACGCGGTGAAGTTACCCGGAGAGTTGAGCAGATGCGAGAGGCATAACTCCTCGCCCAGCGTTTCAAATGCTTTTTGTCCGTAAGGAACGGCTCTGGAATCGCACCAGATGATTGCAGGACGCAATACCTTTTGGTCTTTGTCCACGCACACCAATCCGTGCATCTGGTAAGAGATACCGATGGCTTTGATGTCTGCCGCATCCACACGCGCATCCGCCAATACGGCTTGCGTTGCCAGCTTCAGGTTTTCCCACCAGTTTTCAGGGTTCTGTTCCGCCCATCCCGGCTTCACGGCTATGATTTCCGCTTCCGTCTTCGGGAAGAACGCGGAAGATACGCACTTACCGCTTTCTGCATTTACCAAGCTCGCTTTAACGGACGAGCTGCCGATGTCATATCCTAATAAATACATGTCTTTGAGTTTATATTGTTAAATTTTCGATTTATTCCGTATCAGGTTTTGAATTCAGGTGTCTTGCCTACCGCCTTACCTTATTATATATCTTCTTGTCGAACCGGTAATACCGTGCCGCACGATGGGCAACTCCCTGCTGCTTCTCTTCCAAAGGAACCACATACTCCATAAGAGCTATCTTTTTGTGGAAATTACGTACATCTATCTGTTTCCCGTACAAGAGTTCATACAGCGTACGGAGCTGGGATGCGGTGAACTTACGCGGAAGCAGGTCGAAAAGAGAGGACGGGTTGAACTCGATATACTGGCGGATGTAGGTTATCGCCTCTTTTATGATAAGGTTGTGGTCGAAAGCCAGTGCCTTGATATCCGGCAAGGCAACCCAATTTGCCATATACTCGTCCAGGCCGCGGTTGAGCGTACGGTCTATCTTTACGAGAGAAAGATAAGCGATGGTCACGATGCGCTCTACTTTGGACTGCATGGCACGTTCCAGCCAATGCACGTCTCTGGGGTCTGTGGTGCGGTTCTTGGAGCCGAACGCCTTGAACTGCATCAGATTTACGTTCTTAAGTCC
>NZ_JBCODG010000154.1:0-2539 GCF_040928965.1 Bacteroides sp. 2201st1_D9_2201SCRN_220225
ATCTAAATGATCCCCTGATTCCGGGGCTTTTTGATTAATTGTTTAACTCGTCCCATTTTAACGGGACACTAATGATTCCATCATTTTAGTAAAAACAAAAATAGGGGAATATTTTCCCCCATCCTTCTGTTTCTCTCTAATATGTTATAGGGAAAACCCTATTGCAGGTAGGGATTAGAGTTTTTTTACCAGTTCAATCCCATTTTCCTGCAGCAATACCACATGTTTTTTGTATAAATCGCCAACTGCTTTTTTAAAGGTTTTCTTGCTGACACCGAATGTATCGTAAATCTCTTCGGCAGGGCTCTTGTCATGCAAAGTGATGTGTCCGCCCTGCTCACGGATATAATCCAATAAGGTAGCAGCAAAGTCTTCCACCTTGCCCTGCCCCGGTTTCTGAAGTATCAGGTCAATCTTGCCATCCTCGCGAACCTGTTTTACATAAGCCTTCAATGTCATGCCTGTATGCAGGGGTTGAAATATCTCGCTTTCATACAGCAAACCGCTATATCGGTTCTCAATAATAGCCTTAAAACCTAAATCAGTCTTCTGCCAGATAAGTATGCTGACTTCCTGACCGGGTTCATAAGGTGCTTTTTCTTTCGAAAGATAACGGTCCACTTTGGCAGAGGCTACAATCCGGTAACTCTCATCATCCAGATGAGCATGGATTACATATTGCTTTCCAACCTGCATCTTCATTTTCTGTTCACGGAAAGGAACAAACAAATCTTTCATCAACCCCCAGTTGAGGAAAGCGCCGTATTGATTTATCCATGCCACTTCCAAACAGGCAAACTCACCGACCTGTACTAATGGTGTCAGTGTGGTAGCTACCAACCGTTCCTCGTTATCCAGGTAGATAAACACAGTCAGTTCATCTCCCGGCTTGCAGTTTTCGGGCACATAACGCGACGGAAGCAGAATTTCTCCTTCTTCACCACCATCCAGATACATGCCGAAATCAACCTCTTTCACCACCCTCAAAGTATTGAACTTTCCTAACTCTATACTCATACAAATTATATTTCGTAATATTTATAACAAGAACGATACGCAATAGAACACAGCCTATTCCGGCATCCTGCGCAAAGATAGCGAAAGGTGAGCGCAATACCAAGCCAAAAGCCCGCTTTTGAGTGCAGGTACTGCCGAGCCGCATCCTACCTTATACAAAGATAAAGATGAGGAATAACTTTTCGCTCTAAAAGATAACTTTTTTATATAAACAACTCTTCCGGAAAACGGTTATCTTTGTAACGTAACAATAGACAAAAGCGCTTATTATTCACCTTTAAATAATATAATTATGGAATTTATTACAAACGAAAAGCTGACCATTGTAGGTGCAGCCGGTATGATCGGCTCCAACATGGCACAGACTGCAATCATGATGCACCTCACCCCGAACATCTGTTTATACGACCCTTATGCTCCCGGTCTGGAAGGTGTGGCGGAAGAAATGTTCCACTGCGGATTCGAAGGCCTGAACCTGACATTCACATCCGACATTAAAGAGGCTCTGACCAATGCCAAATATGTAGTGTCTTCCGGTGGTGCAGCCCGTAAAGCAGGTATGACCCGTGAGGATTTGCTAAAAGGAAATGCCGCCATTGCCGAAGAATTCGGTAAGAACGTGAAAGCTTACTGCCCGGATGTGAAGCACGTGGTTGTCATCTTTAACCCGGCCGATATTACCGGCCTGATTACATTATTGTACTCAGGATTGAAGCCATCTCAGGTTACAACACTGGCAGCCCTTGACAGTACCCGCCTGCGTAGCGAACTTTCCAAACATTTCGGCATTGCTCCCGATAAGATAGAGAACTGCCGTACATATGGCGGACATGGCGAACAAATGGCTGTATATGCTTCTACCGCCAAAGTAGATGGGAAACCGTTGCTGGATATCATCGGCACTCCTGCCCTGACAAAGGAAGAATGGGCAGAAATACAGACCAAAGTTACCAAAGGCGGTGCTAACATTATCGCTTTGCGCGGTCGTTCTTCTTTCCAAAGCCCTGCGTACATTTCCATAGAAATGATTGCTGCCGCCATGGGTGGAAAGCCTTTCCGCTGGCCGGCAGGCACATATGTACACAGTCACGGTTTCGACCATATCATGATGGCTATGGAAACCGAAATCAATAAGGACGGTGTGCACTACAAAGAGCTGAAAGGTACTCCCGAAGAAGAGGCTAAACTGAAAGAAAGTTACGCCCACCTCTGTAAACTACGCGACGAAGTTATAGGAATGGGCGTATTGCCGCCCATTAAAGACTGGCACAGTATCAATCCGAATATAGATTAAACAATTACGTAGAAATCTATACTCATAACTAATACAAATATCCCCTTTGTTCTTGTTTTAAAAGCTACAAAGGGGATTTTTCTAATATTTTTCCTCAAAAAGCCTTGTAGTATAAAAAAATATCTTTATCTTTGCACCCGCAAACGGAAAAGGTGCCATAGCTCAGTTGGTAGAGCAAAGGACTGAAAATCCTTGTGTCCCCGGTTCGATTCCTGGTGGCACCACTTT
>NZ_JBCODG010000155.1:0-2500 GCF_040928965.1 Bacteroides sp. 2201st1_D9_2201SCRN_220225
CAGCTTGAAGAAAATAAACCGATTTATATCGGTGATAAACAAGAAAGAAGGTGCATCGTGCATTACGACACACCTTCAAGAAACCACTTATAAAATATTTCGCTTCCTTTATGCATCCCAGTCGAAAAAGGACAAGGGCATTGCGGGTGTACATCACTCCTTTCACCTTCTTGTTTAGTCCTTCCAGCAAAGTCTTGCTACCAGTTTTTTCTGGAACTACCTTGTGAAAAATTATGCGAAAATCGCCTTTCTGTGCCCGGATTCATCCGCAGGATCCCATGCCAAAGGGACATGGAACATGCCGGTAGCTTATCCCCCACGACTCCGGAGCATCAGGGGGCAGGGACGGTTTGGCGGCAGGTTGCCGTTAAACCGTACGATTTTCGTTTAACGAAAACACAACTTGCTGTCCGCAGGAGCGGACCATGTTTCTCCAATAATTATTGTGTATCAGACCATTGTGTGGCTATTTTCCTGTGGTTTGTGGGGCTTTTCCATCAGATATTTGCCGGCTGTTCTCCCCATTAAAGGATAGATATATCTCCATGACCATGTGACTTACGCCCATAATTCGGGGATAAGGAGGCGAATATACGGAAAATCTGCCCTTTACATGCCCTATTGTCCATTAATGGATTGCTACTTCTACACTTCTGCAAATGGAGAATGGGCATGTAACCGTGTACGACTTATGTTTTTTCTTCATTGTCTCCATTAACGGATTGCTACTTCTACACTTCTGCAAATGGAGAATGACATGTAACCGTATACGCCTTATTGTTTTTTCATCGTCTCCATTAACGGATTGCTACTTCTACACTTCTGCAAATGGAGAATAACAGGTAGCCGTATACGCCTTATTGTTTTTCTTCATCGTCTCCATTAATGGATTGATATTTATACACTTCTGCAAATGGAGATTTTGAGATATCTATATCCGGAAGGATGCGTGCTCCCTTCGCTCCCGGCTATCCCTATTTTGATATCCGGCTATATCGCAATTCTGTGATAGCATTATCCGGATAGCGTATCATACGGCTATATACAAATATGGCTACACTATAATTCATGGTTGTGATGGAGATGGCTTTTCCTATCAGGTAACAGACCATGATGCCACGAGGAAAAAAGCGACAGCCGCAGAGAAAAAACGGATGGCAGGAACCATTATGGAATCTGGTAAATAGAAAATCCGGTACATGCGAATTCAGGCGATCATCCCGGATGGTAACCTGTCAAAGAGGCTTTTGAGACATTTGAAATACCGATAATAAAAAAAACGAGATCAGGTATTTTGGCGGATGGCGGCAGGATTGCCGCCTCCGGCCCTTCCGAGTTTGTACGCGTCCTGCGTGAGGGCAGCTGGTTTGACAGCGGGTGCACCGACGGGGAGTACATGGTGAATTTCTCCGGGCGGTACAGGGAACTGCACGGGGTGACGGTGAGGACCGACACGCCGGAGCATTTCAGGGACGACCTGAAAAAGTACGGTTACATCAAGGGCTGAACAGTCCGTTCCTTTATTTTTACACTCCCTGCCGGTTTGGGGTCGCTTCACTTCCGGTGGGGATTTTTCTTTTTTCATCGCCGTGACGCACCCGTCCTTCAGGTTTTCCAAAGGGGGTCGTGAAAACCGACCGGCTACGGAGTATTTTTCCTTCCCATATGACAAAAACCGACTATCCATGACTATTCCTGCCAGTGTGCCGGTCGCGCTTGCCTCTCATGGTTTCTTCCCTTATATTCGCACTGACATTTAAACGAGTTGAAAAATATGGAAATATGCTACATCGAGGCCGGTGTCCTTGAGAGGATGCTGGCACGTGCCGAGAACCTGTCCGCACATGTGGACAGATTGTATGAGAGAAACCGCTGTAAGGAACCCGGAGAGTGACTGGACGGCCAGGATGTCTGCCTGCGCCTTGACATCTCGCCACGTACCCTGCAGACACTCCGCGATACCGGACGGCTGGCGTTCACCCGCCTCCAGCGCAAGTTCTATTACAAGCCAGAGGATGTGGAGAAGCTGATGGCCTACGTCGGCATCAGACGCAAGGAGAAGGCAATGAGAGAAGGAAGGAAGAACGGAAACCTTTAAAGAGCGGAAGAGATGGAAGGCATTATCGACAAGGAGAACGAACGTGTCCGCAGGTTCTTTGCCCTGCTGGACAACATGGAGAAAAAAGTGGAGCGTCTTGCCCGTGACAACCGTCCTCCCTTCAACGGGGAACGGTTCCTGACCGACAGGGAGCTTTCCGGAACGTTGAGGATCAGCCGCAGGTGCCTGCAGGATTACAGGGACCAAGGGCGGATTCCCTATATCCAGCTTGGCGGGAAGATCCTGTACAGGCAGTCGGACATCGAGAAGCTGTTGGAGGAGAACTATCACGCAGCATTGGTATAATATCGTATTCAAGTTTAAGAATGAGGTTGTGTCAAAACGTTGGCACAACCTCATTTATATTTTAAGTTCTGCTATATTTTCTTTTGGCTATGCTAC
>NZ_JBCODG010000156.1:0-2489 GCF_040928965.1 Bacteroides sp. 2201st1_D9_2201SCRN_220225
AGATCTAAATGATCCCCTGATTCCGGGGCTTTTTGATTAATTGTTTAACTCGTCCCATTTTAACGGGACACTAATGAGAAAAAATATGGAAAAATTATTATTCTGTACTGCCAATTTTAAAACAGGAAGAGGGGGAATATCTTCTTATGCATTTGATTTTATAGAGGCGTTTCATGATAAATATGAAATTGTAGTAGTTGCAAGTGGGACAACGGAAGAAAGTGCTGTGAAAGTTCATAAATGTAACTATTTAGACCTTTCTATAAAAAATGCTAAGTATTTATTGTCAATAATATTAGAAGAAAAGCCAGACATAATTGTCAATAGTGCTTTTGCATTATTGGCTTTAGTGACTCCATATATAGATAATAAAGTCCGGATAGTTACTGTGAGTCATTTTGTAAATGGGCGGTATGCTTGGTATGCAGGATTAAATGGAAAATATATAGATACAATTATTTCTTTGTCTTCATTTGGCAAAAAATACATTGATAAAAAATTTAAAATACACGATACGGCTAAAACACAAGTTGTTTTTAATTTTATGCCGGAATCTTCTGCTTGTTTCCAAAATAAGAAAGAAAATTCTATTCTTAAAATTGTTTATCCTGGTGGGTGCTCATTTGCCAAAAGTGCTGAAGTTGTGTGTAAAGCATTGAAAAAGTTGCTGAAAACAGATTTGCAGTTCGAGTTCTATTGGTTAGGAAGTACGAAAATAGCAGGTGGTGGTAAAAAGTATATTCATACCAATAATATAGAAGATTGTTTGCCTAAAGATAAACGTATAAAGCATATAGGCCCTGTAGATAGGGATATATCCAAACAATTACTTGCTGATGCTAATATATTTCTACTTCCGTCAAGGGGCGAAGGTTTTCCTATCACATTGATTGAAGCTATGCGGTGTGGTTGCATTCCGATTGTTTCGGATGCCAAACATGGTAGCCTTGATGCTATAAGTAATGGTAAGAATGGTTTTGTAGTAAAACAGGGGGATGCACAGGCTATTATAGATTTACTTTCTGATATAATACAACATCATCAAAATTATCTCTTTGTATATAACAATAGTTATAATTATTATAAACAATATTTAACAGATAGTGTATGGAAAGCACAACTTTCTAAAATAATAGAAAATAAAGCTGCTCATTTTCAAAGGGCTGGTGAATTTTGCAAAATTCAATATCTAAAGGATAGGGCTTATTTAACTCTGTTAGCGAATGAATATTGGCTATATGATAGAATTACTCAATTTTATCATTTTGTCTATTTTCGGTATATACGATATTTATTGTAATTATGGGAAGTAAATTATGATTTTAAATTTTATATCAAGGAATAAATGCTGTGGCTGTGGGGCGTGTGTAGAAATATGTCCTAAAAAGGCCTTAACAATGGAGGAAGATGAGGAAGGTTTTCTTCGACCTGTTTTGAATATGGATTTTTGCATTGATTGTGGGGGATGCGATAACGTTTGCCCCATGAAAAGTGAGAATCTTGTTAAGCATGAAATACAAGCATCCTATGCTGCTATAAATCAGAATAGAGGTATTCTGAAGAAAAGTTCAAGCGGAGGTGTTTTTTCTGTGATAGCAGAATATGTTATTAAGAATGGCGGTGTTGTGTATGGGGCATGCTTTGATGAAAAATTGAAATTGGCGCATAGAGGTGTTGAGGTAATAAATGATTTGGAACTATTGCGGGGGAGTAAATACTTGCAATCATATTCGTATGAATGCTTTCCAAAAATTAGACAACAATTGCGTAATGGGAAACTTGTTTATTTTGTAGGGACGGGGTGTCAAGTGGCTGCGCTAAAACTTTTTTTACGTAAGAGTTATGATAACTTGATAACCTCCGATCTTATTTGTCATGGAGTTCCTTCTCATAAGTTGTTTGATACATTTGTTTCAACTTATGAGAAATTGACAAATAGAGAGGTCATTTACTATAGGTGTAGAGATAAATATGCAGGTGGTTGGTCGGGATCTCAAACAGTTGATTACAAAACTAAAAAGGGCATACGAAGAGATTTGTTTAATCCTGTGTTAGCAGGTTATATGAAAGCTTTTATGTCTGGGGACTTTTTTCGTGAATCATGTTTTGTTTGTCCATATGCCTGTGAACAAAGAAGTGGCGATATTACATTGGCTGATTATTGGGGAATTGAGCGATATCATAAGATAAATTCGTTGAATGGCGTTTCTGCTATATTGGTTAATACAAGTAAAGGAAAAGAAATATTAGATAAAATAAAGAGCAATTTGTCTCTTGTGGAAACACAAGTGGATTATATAAAAGTAGACAATCATAATTTGTATACTTCATCCCAACGACCATTGTATAGGGATAACAGTTATAAGGATTTAAAAACAAACCCTCAACAAGTAATTTATCAATATATTAATCCAATAATTCGTTAAAAATTCGCCACGCCTAAGCGGCTCTGGCAGTAAATAAAATGAGTTCTTTGAAAAGTTTGTCAA
>NZ_JBCODG010000157.1:0-2466 GCF_040928965.1 Bacteroides sp. 2201st1_D9_2201SCRN_220225
AGCTGTACCTTTTCCGCAGGCTTGTCTATGAAGCAGATAACACTTCTGTCCCTTCGTATTGCCGCCATCTGGACACGCTCGGAAGGGTTTTCAATCATGCTGATGGCGCGGGGATTTCGGAGAACCGCCCTCATATCCCGGCTGAAAAGGGCGGCCAGTCGTTCTAAAACGGTAGGCATATATGTGTCAGTTTTTAAAAGGTTCGACTTCTTTCATGAATTTTTCAATGGCTGCTGTACTCGACCTTTCCCCGGCTTTGTCTTTCTGCATCTGCAGCACCAGTTCTTTTGCCGCTTCCAGTACTGTCCGGCCGGGGAAAAGACTTAGTCCCAATATCCCTTCCATAGCGACGAAACAGGCTGTCGGTGAAGGGTTGTGTATCAGGAAGATGCTTTCCGCAGAGGTGATGACAGCCGAGAGCTGTACCTTTTCTGTGGCAAAAGGAAGATGCCCAATGAGTTCCGGCTTTTTCTGTACTGCGGCCAGTTGCATTTTCTCGGTAGGGTTTTCAATTTGTAGAATCGTATCCGGATCTTCCAGGATCGCCTTTAACCGGGCTGTTCCCGGTAATGCACTGCTTTTATTCAACATAACTGTCTGTTTTAATTATAATGATATGCTTTCGGGAAGCAAGGTACGGCGGTTCATCGCAATTGCGTTGCGATATACAATAAAAAGAGAACGGACACTCAGGATATCACATCCGGAGTGTCCTCTAAGATGAATTCAAGGTGGTAAAATGTATATGATGGTATATAAGGACGTTCTTAAGCTGCTTCTGCAGTCCCTTTGTAAAGCATGATATCCGTATAGGACGAGTTGTAGTTCATTCGTGCCGTAAGTGTGGACTTGCATGTCCCCCTGAAAGGATTGCCTATACCAGGATGTTGCTCCATCCACTCACAGAAATCCAGTATGGGTGATTTTCCGGAAGTGAAATAGACAAACGGATGCCCGCTTAGGACAAGCAGTACATCCAGGTAATCCTGCAGCCTCCAGTCCATTTTGTATGTACTGATATCCGTTGCCATGTAGGGCGGATCAACCAGAAAGACAACATCCGTATCGGCATTGTACTTATCCGCAAGTTCCTTATAGTCACAACAGACCACTTCCAGACCGTCAAGATAACCGTCACAGTTGTAATCGTTTTGGCGCAACTTGTTATAAAGGTTCTGCTTCTTCAATTCTTCAAAGTTCAGAACATACTTCATGGAGAAAAGAAGGGATGATGAAAGGGTAAGATAATCCACAAAACCGTTTTGCTCGTCCTGAAGTATGCGCTCTAAAAACACATCGCGCATACTGCCTGTGATCTTTTTATGCCGGGGATAACCTTTGGCTGTCTCACGCAGGTCCTCCAGCAGTTCATTGGTACGATGAATATTCCCCAGACGTTCACGATAGTTGTCGTGGTCATTGTAGATTACAGTGGCATCCGGCCGTTCCCGTTTGGTGATATGCGACAGCAGGCCGGAACCACCGAACAGGTCGATGAAAACAGTCTTGTCACTGAAACGCTTCAGAACCTTCCTGAATTCCGATGCGAACATGCGTTTCTGACCCACGAAAGGAAGCGGAGCCTGGGAGTAAGTCTTTTCCATTGTTATAGTCTTTTGAGCGTGTTATATAATGGTTGTGTTCATAATTCAGGCGCAAAGTTCTTCTTATTCACCCATGAAAACAAAAAAAATAGCACACTCATACTGCGTGATGCATACACTTCTTTTTAAAACGTCCGATAATCTCGTACACCTTACGTTCACAGACACCATGCCTGGCAGAAAGGACGGTAACACAATAGGTTACTTTGTCGCCGGTATTGCGCATCTTCTCATACTCTTTATACAGACTGATATACTTGTAGTCATCCGGCTTGGAACCCATTTCGGCCAAAAGCTCCAATAGTTCCTTGTTTAGGTTTAATATCTCGAATAATGTCATATATATAATTTTATTGTATCTTTGCAACGCCAATCATTTTTGTAACATAAAAAAGCAGAACCGTAACAGAGGGTACTTGCCCCCGGTTGCGCGGTTCTGCGTAATGTTACAAAGTGATTGGCGTTACTTTTAACAGGCCGGGGGCTTTTTCATTTCTTAAACCGTTCGGAACTTCTCCGGTAACACATGAAACGATTTCAACCTTTCCTGCCACTTTATCACATGCCGTAAGCATTTTCTGCTTTCATGTTTTGAACGAAAGTATTTTAATTTGCCGCAACGCCGTTGCGTTTTACATTTATTAAGCATCCCGGCTGATACACCGGTTTTCTCTTGAAAGTAAAATACTTTTTATATGTTTATGCTTTACAAATAAAACAAGTAAATTACTTATATATACATATTGATATTTTAATTAATACAATATAAAATATATTCAAGTATCATACTTAATAAGTAAAAACATGGTAAAATATTTGCAGTAATGCACAATTATTACTATCTTTACACCGTAATAATCAA
>NZ_JBCODG010000158.1:0-2466 GCF_040928965.1 Bacteroides sp. 2201st1_D9_2201SCRN_220225
CCCATAGGTTTACAAAGTATGTTCCTGGCGTTGTATATTGGTCGGCATCTTTGAGGTCAGACCGCTTCTGTTTGATGGCTCCACCATCGAGCAGTTCTCCCACATCCATAAATCGACGTGGGAGAACTGTTCACTTCTTTAGGACTTTTCCCGTTTATGCAGCGTGATATAATTCAAGGAGAAATGTCCCCCGATGACATACGTACAAGTGGAATGTATGATGTGGGGAATTCTACCACTATGCCATTCAATTACGGTGGATTACTTGTATTTAATACTAAGACTTTAACCATTCAAACGGGTGTTGATTTACAGGGAAAAACAATTTGTATACGGGTAAGTTGGAATAATGGGCCTTGGTCCTCATGGAACAATTTTACATTCAATCAGCAAAGCATTTAATCAATTATTTTGGCCGGGAATATAACTCCCCGGCCATTATACCCTAATCATACTTCGACGGCATCTATTGCATCTTGTGGAAATTCTTTAATTACTTCATTCTTAAATTCCAGTCTCGAAAGGTCTGATGTAGATAGGATTGAAATCACCGGGTCATTGCTTTCAATATAGATATTCAAGCGATTATCTTCTGTTTTCTTATACTTTAAATTAAGGAGAATCAACTGATGACTTTTAGGAATTAAGTGGTGATAGCGAACCGAAATATATGTATCATCTACGCCATACATAACCTGTACAACAGCAAGCGTATTCTGGGCTACATAAGTGTGCCGGGTTGAGACTAAGAAGTTGACAACACACTCTTGACTTACAGTCATTAATAAGCATTTTGCATTCATCCAAACCGGAACCATTTTCTTATCCCAAAGTCCGCTCTTTTGAAAGTTAGCCACAGGTATCAGTTCTCCCACATCGGTTTGCAGCTTCTCGTCCAAAAAAGTACATTTGGCTTAAAAATGGATAAAATCAAATACCGCTTAGTTTACAACAGAAAGAAGCAGCTAAACAAACAGGGAATGGCCCTTGTGCAAGCTGAAGCCTTGCTTAACCAACGAAAAGTATACTTTAAAACGAACATTTATCTGAAACCTGAACACTGGGATAAACAAACTTCTCAAGTGTGTAACCATCCTCAGGCGAATGACCTTAATTCGATGCTGTTTGAGTTTGTCCTACACTTGCAAGCGATTGAGTTATCCTTATGGAAACGCGGCATTCCGGTAACTCTATCACTACTTAAAGATGCGATAAAGAAAGACAAGCCGGTCAATGTCACTTTCCCCGTATTTGCCAGAACCTATGTGCAGGAATCCGACCGTAAAAGAAGTACCAAGGAAAATCTTCTGACAACGATAACCGTACTTCAGGAATTTCGTCCGGGGATAGATTTTAAGGATATTACCTATACTTTTTTAAGGGATTTTGAAGTGCATTTGAAAGAGAAGGGAAATAGTGTCAATACGATAGCCAAGCATCTCCGGCAGCTTCGTACCTTGGTGAATGAAGCCATTAATCAGGGGTATATCCCTTCCGATGCCTACCCCTTCCGGAAGTATAAGATAAAGCAAGAGAAAGGGCGGAAAGAATTCCTGACTCCGGATGAGTTGAAGAGGCTGGAGAACCTTGATGTGGATAAGAAGCTCCGCCATGTACTCGATGCCTTCCTGTTCTGCTGTTACACCGGCCTGCGCTATTCCGATTTCTGCCAGCTTACACCTGAGAACATTATTCGTGTGAATGGTAAGCGGTGGCTTCATTTCAAGTCCGTCAAAACAGATGTAGAGATAAGACTTCCGTTACATCTTCTGTTTGAGGGTAAGGCATTGGCTGTATTGGAACGTTACGATATAGTAACTGATTTTGCTAAAATCGGACCCAATTCAGAAGCCAATAAGTATCTTGCCCAATTAGCTACTCTTGCCAGGATAAGGAAGCACATAACCTATCATGTAGCCCGTCATACTTGTGCGACCCTGCTTGTTCACCAAGGTGTTCCGATAACCACTGTCCAGAAGCTGCTCGGTCATACTTCGGTCAGAACTACGGAGGTGTATTCAGAGGTTCTTTCTAATACGATAATACGTGATTTGAAGGCTATAAAAAGGAAGAAAAAAACGCCTGATTTTAGCCGTGTGGTAGAATGTGGGTAGATTTTATAGAATCTACTGACATTCTACCTCTACCTACTCGGAATGCTTTAAACAAAAAACATCCCAGCACTTCACAGTGCCGGGATGAACGCATGTCCTAGTCTTGTGTTATAAAGAGAATTTAGAGTTCTTTTTACCTTTTACTAATACCTAATATTATAACAACTTAAGATTTACTGACAATAAAACAAAAAACGTGCCAAAAAGTTTACATTTGTAAGTGATTAATTTTCATTGTCTATGCGATGGCTTATTTAATATGAGTGTGGAAAACGGTGCAACACTTCTACAATGAAGTTCTACAATTAATGATAAGGTATGTTTACCAGGTGTTTTTATAAAATATGTTTGT
>NZ_JBCODG010000159.1:0-2380 GCF_040928965.1 Bacteroides sp. 2201st1_D9_2201SCRN_220225
ACTGCAAGTCTGGAAATGAAGCATGCGATGACATTGGTACGCGTACGCCTGATGAAAGACGAATACATGGGTACGGGGCTGGTATCGGACATGACTTTCAAGAATGTATATACGGCTGGAACGCTTGATGCCACGGCAGGAACGATAACAAAGGATTACGGAACAGGTCGGGGGATAATCAAGGCCGGCGGGAACTACATGCTCAATGATGCCAACCCGGTGATTGTGGATGCCATCCTTATGCCCAAGCCGGCGCACGACGAACCGGTATATGTAAGTTTTACCATTGACGGGCAGGAACATACCTATACATTCCCGGTACTGCATGAATGGCAGGCAGGTATGAAATACACCTACACCTTGAAAATGACAGGAAACTATAATTCCCCGGTAAACAAGGAACAGGTTGATATAGATGTGGAATATTGGAGCCGATATGGTAAGACGGATGAAATCATACTCAATCCGAATCCGGAAGATTACGAATTTACCATTTGGCCGAACTATACGGAATATGGCTATGATTGCTATCAGAATGAAGGTAAGGTTTTCGGTACATTCTACTATCCCTGGTGCGGTACATCGGAAGGAGAACTGCGCTTTGTATTCATGAGGGAAGGAACCAATGAGATAGTGGAGAAATTCCAGCCGATAGACATCAAGACCAATGGTGCATGGGACGGTAAGCGTATCCAGTGCTATATTACTTCCGCTCCCGGTACATACCAGCTTGTTCCTCTGTTCCGTAAGAAAGGAGAAACAATGTGGTGCAAGGCAGTAGATTATGACTATGGCAGTACGGATGAGGAATGGCTGTATGAAGTAAAAGCACCTGCACCGGATAATCTGCCGGCATTACGCATGATGGAAGTGGAAGGACAAGGATATACTTCTATTCTTGTATATCCTGTGCCTGATGATACTCCGTGGAATTTGGTATATACTTTGTCAAACAAAGGAGAAAAAGCCTTGAAAGGAAAAATAAAAGCTGTGTGGGAACGTGAATTTAAGCTGAAGTCCAATTCATACAGACCAAGCGACAAGAAAGAAGGAGCCGTAAACGATGAGGAATGGCGTGATGAATTAGGCATGATCTCTGTGAGCATCCCGGAAGGAACACGTTTTTGGAAAGGTATCATGAGTTGTCAGTTTCCGGTTAAACATTTAAACCCCACACATGACGGCGTTGGGTATGCAAGTCCGCTTGTACATCTGTATTGGAGAGCTGAAAATTCGGATAAGTGGATATTGCTCCGGTGTGATGCCGATTATCTGTTTAATCGCAATTATACGGGAGGGTATATTTGGGATGAAACGACAAATTATGTGAAAGTAACGCCTCAGAGCTGGCACTAAAATTTATATGTTATGAATATATTTTCAAATAAGCAATTACAAAAGGCAGAACAGATACTTCAGTCTCCATTGGCAAAATTGAGTGATCTGACATCACCTGAGATACATAATCTGGCTGTAGTGTGGTGCTATTATTCTGGAAAGATTGAAGGGAACACATATACATACGTTGAGACGGAAGCCCTTCTAAAAGACGGCATCACATCGGAAAAACGATATGAGGATGCAAAAATGCTGAAGAACCTGCATAACCTTTTTGTCTCTGAAATGGAATATATCCATAAGGGGAAGAATATTGAAGTAATAGATGAACGTACTCTGCTCCGGCTGCATTCAGGTTTGTCTTCCGGATTAGTTTCCGACGAAGAAGCCGGACAGTTTCGCACACGTCCGGTAAGGATATCTGGAACCGATTATATACCTCCTCGGGACGTATATGAAATACGTTTCAAACTAAGCGAAGTGCTTTATCGGCAGACGGAGCTGGAGAACCCTCTTGAACGTGCAGTGTATCTTCATTGCAACATTGCACGGATACAGCCATTCATCGACTGCAACAAACGTACGGCACGTCTTGTGGAAAGTATTGTGATGATGAATGCTGGGTTGATTCCGGTGTACTCCTCAAAAGATGCCGATATCCTGAATTACCGCAAAGGACTGATCAGTTTCTATGAAAACGGGACATACAGTCTGTATGCTGATTATTTCCTGGACAAACAGATGGCCCGGATAAAAGAATTGACGACGGATACCGGTATGGAAATGTAATTCATTGGCATGACATAAGATGAATTTAAAGTGGAGAAGTCCCGCTGCAGTGATGCACCGGGACTTCATTTTTGCATAGTTCTAACAGTACTATTACAGCAAACTTTAGCATGAATTCCATAGATATATACTTTCATGGAAAACAATCTGATGGATTTGATGATATGTATATCAGTTCAATACTTCGGTAAATTTTTACCGAAAGATTAAAAGTTAAACAATAGAACCGGCAAAAGCTGGTTCGGAAACACTA
>NZ_JBCODG010000160.1:0-2235 GCF_040928965.1 Bacteroides sp. 2201st1_D9_2201SCRN_220225
ATCAATATGTACGTAATTGTAGAAAAGGCAAAGCTCGAAGGCAAATTCTTTGGGATAATGAATACCCTTCCGGATGGTAGGGTGTATATTCCTATCAGTGAGATGCGGAATGTGGGCACTCTTCTTGACATCGACATCATCGGTTCTGCACGTGAGTTAAAGGAACTGATAGAGAAACAGCAGGAAGCGATGCAGGGTACGGAGGACATTGACCCCGGTTTCAGTGTGACACCCGAAGAGGAAGAGGAAATAGACCCCGGTTTCAGTCAGGAACCGAATCCTGACAGTGACGGCGGGGCGTCGGAAGAGGGTGATGGTAGCGTGACCGGTTCGGAACAGCCGGCCGGGGCAAAGATTGACGGAAAAAGGAAAGGAGGCAGACGATGAACCAGAATCAAGTGACCGCTTCACTGGCTATCGTGGCGGTGAGCAACGGAACAACCGTCAACGGGTATGTACGCGTGGACAATGGTCCGCTTATCCAGGCATGGACAAAGGGAAGTGACAAGTATACGCCGGACTTTGAAGCGTTGGCGGAGGACAAACGCCCTATTGTCATTGTCGTGTTACGTGACGTGAGCAGCGGGCGCATCCTCATCCCTTCCAGGCTTGTTTTCAAGTACAACGGTACCGAACTTGCATTCGGGGAGGATGGGCTGTGTACTACGGAACAGTTTGTCGGCATGTTCAAACGCGTAACCGGATACAATGTAAGTGTGGACTCGCAGTCCTATCCCATGACCGGACTTCGCGTCATGAAGAACCTCGTACCCATTTCCGGATATGACAATGACCGTATAACTGTTTCCGGGGAAGTTGAAATTGGCGGGCATACGGTCGCATTCAACGAGCTTGCGACGGATGTTGTTATCCAGGAATCATCGGGTAAACAGTATGAGTTATTCATCACTTCAGACAAGGGTACGCAGATAATCAATCCGTCCGAAGTGCTGACGTTGAAGGCATCGCTGTACAGCGGCGGAGACCTTATCAACGATTTGGGGAACATTACGCTCCAATGGAAGAAGCAACTGCCATCGGGAGAGGCCAACCTCGGAACTCAGGGAACCCAGAACATTGCCGCGAATGATATTGACGGTTCGCTGGTGGTAAGCTGTGAAGCTGTGCAGAATGCGAAGGTCATTGCCAAGGGCTTCATTACCGTGTTCGACCTTAGCGACCCTATACTGGCGGCATTCAAGGTCAAGGGGCTTGCTTCTGACGGGCAGATATATCCGGGAGAGACGGGAACGCTGACGCCGTATGCCTATAAACGCCAGTCCGGAGAGGAAGTGGCGGTGGCAAGCTGGGACTTTGCCACATTCGACGGTGAAAACAATCCGTTCACGCTGTCGGGAAAGGACAGTAACAAGTTCCAAGGAAAGGACATCGCACTGACCTATACGGATGCAGCACGCGCCAAGACGTTCAGAGTAATCGCAACGAACACTAATCCTATTGAGCTATGATGGTGACAGCGTTTTTGAGTGTCGTGGCGGTACGTGAGCCTGACCCGGTGGAATACGTTGACATCGAGTGCCAGCCGGCTGCCATCTCTGTGGACTGTAACAATGTACAGATGGTGCCGCTGAAGCAGAAAGCCCTGCACCGCAGCGGGGCTGATGCGGCCCTGCTGGATGCATTCTGGCGGCTGCATGTCCAGTCGTCCGGCAAGGACCTCGGTACGGCGGATTCCCCCGGTGCATCGTCCGAATGGGAATACTACCTTCCGTCTGACAAGTGGGGCAATGCGGATTCTATTATCGTGGAAGCGTACCGTGATAGTGCCCGCGAGACCCTTCTTGCGCAGAAACGGATAAGTATTGTGCGGCAGAACCCGTCCCCCTTCCCGGTCGATGGTGACTGGAAACCGCTGCCGTTCAAGTATAAGAACGGGGAGTATTTCCTGGATAAGGAGAAGGGGTTTGTATTCATGTGGATGAATCCGGTGGCAGGAAACAGCGAGATGCACCCGTTCGACGATGTGGCCCAGAACCCGGACACTACTTCCTGGAAATCCATCCAGGAATACCCGCTATTGGGCACGCAGCTTTTGCTTGCCAGGAAGATAGACGCTGACCTTATCGACGTGGATAATCTGCGGGTGAAGCACCTGGATGGTGCAGACGGAACTTTTACAGGTGATTTAAAAAGTGGTAGTGTCAATATTGCCGGCGGGAAAACCCTTTTGAATAAGGATGGAAGCGGGAAATTAGCCAATGGAGCGGTAAGCTG
>NZ_JBCODG010000161.1:0-2066 GCF_040928965.1 Bacteroides sp. 2201st1_D9_2201SCRN_220225
TAGATATTCACTACCTCCATAGAGGTTCTTGTTCCCAATTACGAGGGAAGCCCAACAAACGAGTTTGCACAGATGGATGTTTTATCAAAAGTTGCTTGAAGTCGGCAATGAATGTATTTTCTGGTGTAATGGAGTTGAGCCAATACACAACACAGCATAATTGTGGATAAAGCGTTTGTTCTCGGAATGAGAAATCGCCAATCCATGTATTGGGCATACGCTCCGGCATCTTGGGTTTAACAGGAAAAACACGGTTGGATAATCTTGAATGGTGGGCGCAACAATTGCGAAGCACGGCAAGGCACTCTAACCAGCTTCTCAAAAATTTATGATGATTTAAACCAAACTCTCTCGCTACAGCATGTTTTGCAGTAGCATCCGAAAAATTAGAATAGAGCTTAGATAATGTTCCCATTGAGATAACCTCCAGTGTTTTCCATACAGGTGGTAAATCAGGTTCGTTGTATTTGCGGAAATGCTCGGTAATAAAATCATCGTGAGAGCGTTCCACTTCTTTACGAATGACAGCTAAATTGGCTGCGAAACGTGTTTCATTGGTGGCATGGTTTTCTTCCATAAACCAAAATGCGCCAAATTCAAGTGCAAAGTGCTTGATTATTTTTGTACGAACTGCAACTTCAATCGTTTGGATGGCAGTAAAGAGTAAAGCCCGGAGCTGTTTGTCAAAGGAATAAAGGGTTATAATGTCAGCAAAGCGACAGCCATCCCTAAACCGATGTGTAGCGTGGTCAGCTTCAAAATTTCGCCAATAACCTGCAAGGCGAAAATAACTGATGGTGTCAAGCACCTTAACAGTTTGCTCAACATCATCAATAAGCAAACCTCTCTCTTTGAGAATATCAATTTGCCGCTCTGTGGTTATGGCTTGATGTGTATATCTAACTCCCATAAATAAAAATGTCCCGCTGGGTACGCTAATCTTACGGGAAGCGAGCGGGATTTGTTGATGCAAAGGTAATCTTTTATTTTTTATCTGCAAAAAAATAGCAACCAGATATACAATTAAATGTGTATTTAGTTGCTTTTTACAAAGTAATCTCATAATTTTGCGATTAGTCAAGTCCGATGTTTTATTTTCTCTTCCTCTTCCTACAATAAAACATCATGGTAAGATTGGAAAACATGTCTTACTATAATGTTTGGATAAGTGGAAATGTTTTCTAATGCCAGTTTACAGACGACAATGTGCGAGTGTAAAATTAAAAGTTCAACGTAAATCAACAAGCCATGGCATTTGGATTAATATTGGAAATCGATGGGCATAAGTATAAGTTATTAAAGTATAACCGCCGCTTTAATCAGAAAGGGTATTGTATGGTTCTACCTTTTCTCTCTGATATGAAAGAAATATCTGAATCCATGTTTCACTAAACTTATAAATACACAATGACCGATAAAAGCTATTTTGACTATCTCATAGAGATAGCAAGTATGATGGAAATAAATCATCAGTGTATTTATGATGAGAAGACATGCCAAAAATGGCGAGTATGCAGTTACATTGATAAGAGTCTGATTCATAATATAGAAATTGATATTATTGAATATCCACAGAGTAATGCACCGGAGGTATATCCAACATATAAATTGTTACAACAACTCAATCCCATATCACAACATATACATCTTCATCTGGATAAAATGGGAAAGATTATTTCCATTGTAAACAATCAAGAGATTGAGGATAAGTGGACTGAAATAAAGGATGCGCTTGTTTCTGAGTACGGAGATGTAAAACAGGGGAAAAAAATGATTGAGAAACTGAGTATCACTTACTACAATTTCATTGAATCCATTAAAAAATCTCTATTGCATCTGATTTTTCTTATGCGATTTAGAAAAGAGGATAAATTTAAAGTAGAACTCCCATCCGTGCTGAACGAGGGGTATATGATTGATGTTGATATGAAGTGTGCCATATCAGATGGGGGGCAACAATGTCTGCAAGGGCAAGGTTATGTCCAACATAGAGCCTCGATGATGGAAAAATATGAAAAACAGATAAGACCTTTGACACAATGTCGTTTTGATTATAATTTCAATAT
>NZ_JBCODG010000162.1:0-2006 GCF_040928965.1 Bacteroides sp. 2201st1_D9_2201SCRN_220225
GCCACCCATTCATTCTGCTGTTCTTTCTTGGGAAGCAGCGCAAGCAGGATATCCTCCATGAGCTGCAACAGTTCGGTACGGTCCTTTACAACCTTCAGCGGATTGAAACGGTATGAACGCTCGGGCCTGTCAAAGCTGACATAATAAAATTTGTGCGGATAACCATGCTTCTCTATCAGATTATAGGCGGTCCGAGTATAATCGATATCCTTGAAGTCGTATATGAAGCCGGCAAACCCCAAACGGATATACTCCTCCAAGAGCCACTTGCCTATACTCTTGGTCTTTCCCGAACCTGCTCCGCCATAAATCAGGAAATTGGAATAGTAATAATAAAATTCCAGGTAGTTTTTCGATATTCCCGATTGTACGGGAAGTCTGATCGGGTTATTGTTCTCTCCGGGGCTTTTCGGTTTGCCCCGTTCCCATAGCCATGACAGGACGGATATGACCAGTGAAGCACATGCCGGATAAAACACATATGCCGGAAAAAACAGATATGCCAGGCAGGTTTCAATAATTATGCAAAGCAAAAAAACAAAGAAATTGATATACCATTTGCGACTTATAGCGGAAACTCCTGTTATCAGTGAAGCCGCCGCCAATATAAACAGCTTGATATAAATGACATAATTCTCCATGTTACTATAATAATTTACTTTAATACATATTTTACTTTAATACTTGATATATAACTTACTTATTTTACTATAAATCCATCTGCAACGATTTATCATCCCTGCAACTCGTGGTTTCCAAACATCTGACCGTATAACCGGACGGGGTTCTGACTATCATAAGCGGTCTGTCGTACCCCGGCAGGTTAGTCGGCTTTCCCCGCAGAAGTGATATCCATCTGGCAGGACTTGTCTTCTCCGGTTTTGCCCCGATATCACGAAGTTCATCCAACACAGAAGTCATATCATGGGAAATACCGTTGACTTGTAAGGTCATTTGTTCACCAAAGATCCTGAGTTCCCGGTTCCCCCAGGAAAAACTACATATCCCTGCCGGTTCATTGTCTGGTTCAGCCTTATCAAGAAACTTGTGTCTATCCATTTCCATATCGTAATTCATTTCCGTTATAATTCCATTTCTGTAACTTTCCTCTTTAAAGCTGCCACCCCGGTGAGTTTTACTCCATAGCCCGAAGGTTCCTTGACAACCATAAGCATCCTGTCATCGTTCAGCTGCAAGCATCTGCCGCTAAAAAGCATTCTCCATTGTTCCGGAGTAAGGGAAGCCGGCTTGACACCCGCTTCTCTCATCTTCTCCAGTACCGATGTTACGTCCGCTTCCGAACCTCTTTTCCTGATACAGGCGCTGCCATATTCGGAACCCAGTATAAGTTCGCCTCCGGATATCCGGATTTTTTCAGGTACGGTTGCAGTTTCCGCTTTTCTCAGGTTCTGCCCACTGGCATGGAGTATGCTTCTGAGCTCTTTCGTGTCGATCTCAATATTGAATCCCAGCTTCCGCAGAAGATTCCTGAAAGCCAGGCTGATCCTTTCCCAAATGGACAGGTCGGTTCCGTTCTCGGCCATATGTGCCAGATACTCTTCAGTGGCAACCCGTATGTCCAATTTTTCCGTCCTGGCCAAGCAGGTAATTTCACCGCGCAGCTTTTCCCCGCAACCGGCAAAAACTTCGTCCAGGAACGCATCCATATGCCCGTCCCCGACAAGCCTGCGCAGGCCATAATGCGCCACGCCCTCATGCAGCAGGGTACGTTCGATATCCGCTTTTCCCCGGGCGTGCGGAAGATACAGGCAGATATGCTGCGAGGGAATGTCATACCAGCCCCGGATGTCTTTTCCGCAGGAAAGCAGGCCGCGCACGTCAGGAGAGCTTACCTCATCGGCACGACGGATTACTTCCACAGGAATATGCTGTTTCCCGGCCAGAAAAGACGCATAGCGTGCGAGTTCGTCCATCCGGGCCTCCCTTGAAAGGAATATCTGTTCGCTGCGGGCAATATCCTCGGTGGAAACGGCAAGCGTGTTCCG
>NZ_JBCODG010000163.1:0-1886 GCF_040928965.1 Bacteroides sp. 2201st1_D9_2201SCRN_220225
TGTGCGGGTTTCATAAAACAAAGGTAAGCAAAGATAGCTAATTTTAAAACTTACCAACCAGATATTTCCGCTGAGCCTTAAATTTGGTGCAGCATGCCTCATTACTTTCGGTGCAGGCTATATCTTTTTTCTCTATTCCCAAAAGTATAATTCCAAAAAGAAGATAGATAAGTATCGTGCTATAACCGGTATAAAGGAAGATTTGGACAATAATCATACCGAGAATAAAATCAAAGTAATAGAAACCGAGAATAAAGCGAAAATAGACTTTGACAATGCGCATACCGATAATGAAATCAGAGTGATAAAAGCCAAGAACGTAGCGAAGATTGACTTTGACAATGCACATACCGATAATGAGATTAGAGTAATAAACGCTGAAAGCGCAGCGAAAATAAAGGAAACGGAGAGTATTTTAGAGAAAAAGCAAGCCTACAATCTCCAAAAAATAGAACTTCGTCGCTCCAAAAGCAATCTGCCAGAACCTCAATTATCGTTACGTGAATGGAACAAAGAATTTCACAAGCGATATGGTACACCCAACTATTCAGGAATTCCATTCTTGAATGAAATTTTGAATTGCTGCCCCCAAGAATACAAAGATGCCATGATGTTCAGCCTGCTTCCTGAGTTTGGTGCTATGGTTTTTTCGAGGGTACGGGCAAAGTTTATTAACGGTAGTATGCAATCTCCTAATATAATGACCGTCATTGAAGGGGTCAGTGGTTCAGGCAAAAGTAATTTCAGGGATATGCACAAGCTGTTGTTTCAGCACATCATTGATGCCGAATGTAAAAAGCTTTCCAATGATGAAAAAGGTTCAATAATCCAGTTTATTGGCATCAACATATCAGCATCCCAATTTATAGAGATGCTTGCCAGAAATAGGGGTGTTCATATGTACATCATGGAACAGGAGATTGATACTGCTAAAGATGCCTTCAAAAAAGATGGATGGCTTGCATCTTCAACCATTCGTAAGGCGTTTGATAACGATATTGAGTACCAAAACAAAAAGGGAGAATCTGCTAAGGGAGGGTTTCAGGTCTATCTTAATGCAACATTTGCAGGTACACCTGGAGCCATTAATTCACTTTTCAAAAATAAAGAAAAAGAAAATGGAACAGCACGCCGTTTTTGCTTTACAGTTGCTCCCGAATTGGGTGCTAAATCTCCTGTTTTTAAATGGCTGGCAGGTGAGAAGTTGGAACGCATAAAAAAACAAATTGACGAATGGCGCTCCCTATATTGTTATCATCACGCCCCCATGAACGGTGATGTACCTTGTGATGAATTTACCATTGATCTAAACTACATAAATGTAGCATTAGAAAAATGGTGTGAACAACAATACGATCGCTACAAGGTCGATGGAATTGAGGAACGCAATAACATGCGGAACGGAATTGCCGGCATAGCCTTTCATTGCGCCATCGTCCTTCATATGATGGCTGGTAATCCCTCTAAAAAAGAAAAGGGCAAGCGTAATGCGGTTAAGAATCTAACTGTTTACATAGCCAATTATTGTATGGAAAGGTACCTTACCAAATTTTCTTCAAGCGGTGGGATTCGCCCACAATCTTCCAACGATACTTTTGCTGGGTATGAACATCCCAATGCTAAAAATATACGAAAAATGACACTGGAAGAAGCTAAATACTGGTACTCACTTAGAGGAACAGTAGATGAACAGGGGAAAAAATAGGATTAGGATATATAGCCAGAAAGTTAGGTACGACCAAAGATGAAGTGAGAAATACACTCAATCGGTACGAAAAGAAACGAGCCTCTTAATTATCTGCAAAGTAAGAAGGTGTGTCGTAATGCACGATGCACCTTCTTTCTTGTTTATCACCGATATAAATCGGTTTATTTTCTTCAAGCTG
>NZ_JBCODG010000164.1:0-1836 GCF_040928965.1 Bacteroides sp. 2201st1_D9_2201SCRN_220225
AATGCTGTCGGATTCTTGGAAGCATAACGCGGATTATATCCGGTAATTTCAAAAAAAGTAATCATCCTGTCAATACATAGGTTGGGGGTATCACCGGCCTGAAAGATTTCCAAGCGTTTTTTTACGCTTGGAGAAATTCGGATCAATTTGGTAGAGTTTTCTTTGTTTGTATACATTTTGTCACTGATTAAGTTTCTGAGACAAAGGTAAATATAAGGTTGTTGGATGTCAAGCGCTACACCTACTCAATCAGGATAATATATTATAATATACTGAAAATTAGCAAAATGCCACGTCGTTTACAAGAAGTTTACTGAAAGTTGACAGTACAATTATTTTTAAATCAGCACTATAAATTCCTTTTGTTTACGTTTGTATATATTCAAGTAAATAGTAGCTACATGTAATTGTTTATTCATCAACGCTTTGCGTCGATTAAGGTTCTCGCGTGCGGGAACTCCTCTTGCTCTTCCTTATCAGGAATTCACTAAGGGACTTTCAGCCCCTTAGCCCCGGGAAGCCACAAAGCCCCGGAAGCACTTCGGAACAGTCGTACAATCCGAAGACCCCACCCATGAAAGAAAGTGACAAATGGGAAATGGCAGTAAATGCATGGAAACGGATGAAAACAGCGTGTAAACTCCCTCCTTGAAAGGAAGACGGATACAATTATTAGCAGAAGCAAAAGTAAGCTAATTCACTGATAAAGAGCTGTGTGTAATTTGGACAAACAGAGAAAAATCATTACCTTTGATATGTGATAATAAAGGGAATAACACGTTATGAATGAAGAAATTAGAAACATTTTAGCAGAAGCTGGAACAAAGACGTCGAAGATACGTAAACTTCTTCTGCTCGGCCTTACTCACCGGGAAATAGCAGAGCTCGTTACTCGTGGAAATCGTGGATTCGTGTGGAATGTATATAAGAAAATGAGGGATGAAGGATTGCTACCTGCAGCTCGGACTTCCGTAGTTACTGTACCGGATTTGGATTATTCTTTCAGAAGAAAATTCGGTGTCGAGATAGAGGCATATAACTGCACACGTGAACGGCTCGTTCACGAATTGAGAGAGGCGGGCATCGAAGTGAACAGTGAAGCATACAACCACCATTTGCGTTCACGTTGGAAACTGGTTACGGATAGCAGTCTGAACGGGAATGACACATTTGAGCTCGTAAGCCCTATATTGGTAGGAGAAGACGGATTGGAAGAACTGGAAAAAGTCTGTTGGGTTTTGGATGCATGTAATGTAAAGATTAATGGAAGCTGTGGACTGCATGTGCACATGAGTGCTGAAGACTTCAGTATCACTACTTGGCAGAACCTGCTCCTTTCATATAAGCATGCCGAAATTGAGATTGATAAATTTATGCCAGTTTCACGCAGAGGAAACAACAATAATTTCTGTACTTCACTCTGTCGCTTCTCTGATGAACGGATACGCTCGGCACGAAATATTGAAGAACTTCAGAATCTGTTCCCAACCAGATATATGAAAGTAAACCTTAAAGCCTATTCGCGCCACAAAACGGTAGAGTTCAGACAGCATTCGGGAACTATCAGTTTCACAAAGATGGAAAATTGGGTGAGATTTTTGGATAGAATGATTACCTTTGCATCTGTAAGTGCACTCCCGACAGGAGTCAGGTTGGAAAATTTTCCTTTCTTGGGGGAAAAACAAAAACTGTATTATAAATTAAGAACAAAAAAATTAGCCGTATGAATAAGAAAACATATATGTTGCCTGGTGACGAGCGTATCGTTGCCGGCAACGCCAAAGAGTTTGTGCATGAACTTCGTGTGGGCAGTTGGATGGATTCCGATTGTACCGA
>NZ_JBCODG010000165.1:0-1682 GCF_040928965.1 Bacteroides sp. 2201st1_D9_2201SCRN_220225
TCAAAAAACCGTGTAATTGACTATATTTCAATAATTTCAAAGAACTATTTATCCACTTTTACGGGACAGTAGTGTATTAATACATTAAATGCTTGCTATTTATCCGTTAATCCTGTCATGGAAAGTCCAGGAGTTTTCATTCCCGGGGCTCCATGTCTTTTTTCAGTAATTCCTCCGCCTTCCGCCAGTCTCCTTTCATACTATGGGCAATTGCCATAGGATAAACAGAACGGCTGTCACTCTTTACTGTGTCCAATATCATCAGAGCCTTATCCGCATCCTTTTCATACTTTAAAAGCGCATTGGCATAGTTAAGTGCCGCCAGCGGATCAAGTGCAAACTGTTCATAAGCCTTCTTATATATGTTTACCGGATTTTTTCCCTGTTCGACATACTGTTGCGCCAGCCTGTACATCTCATACTGGCTCAGGCATCCGGGAACGGTAATAAACATTTCCTCCAATTCGTCATCCGTATAGGGACGAACATCAAATTCCATGTGAAAAACGGTACGGCGCAAAGTGGGATAAACTGTGGAAAGCAACTCCGCATAAACCTTTCCCCCATCTAAAGAGCGTATAGCCGCTTCACGGGCCACATCCGTATGATGCCTTTTAATAGCGGATAAAATTTCATCCTTATATGGCAAAGAAGATACATTTATAATATTTTCCAAGCCTTTCCAGTCTTCACCCACCCCTTCTATTTCGTATATGGAGGCTTTCTTGAGCTGCGGATACTTACTCAGTACATAATAAGAAAGCGTATGAGTACGACGTTCCGCCAAATGTTTATTATAACTAAACTCACCTTCCGGAGAAGCGTATCCCATGATATGTACCTCACGAAGCCTAGCCCCTTTGATCCGAAGCCCTTTGGATACAAAATCATCCAGACGGGCTAATTCTTCCTGATTTTTACCAAATCCAAGAAGAAGTCCATGCTGTGCGGATTTGAAAGTGACCTTACAGTCAAATTCTTCTTCATAACATTTTATCTCCACCTTTTCCGGAGTATAAAAAATGTATTTATAGTCTTCCGGGCCAAAAAGGTCTATCCCGGTTACCGGTATATTCAACTGGCTCACACCTTTACCGCACTCGGCACATCCATACACCTCTTCACGAAGAAAGAGATGGCCGGAAGCCATCCAACGTTCAAAAGGCAATGCTTCCCTGACGGAGATTCCAGGCTCCCTCAAATCTCTGGAACTGCGAATATCCTTCACAGGAAGTAATGTACCCGGGTTACCACCCAGTTTTTCCTTACGGGCAACAACCTTGTATCTTTTCTTTCCGGAAATACACAAAGGCGAGAAAGTAGTCCTGATATTGCCGTCAGAAGATACCAGAGAGGGATAGATATAAACAATTTCCTGTGTCTTCAACCGATTGATGGATTCTACTATATTGAAAGAAACGGTAAACATTTTCCCTTCCGGGCTACGTCCGGTTTTCACATCTGTATATTCCAAACGAGGATTCCCCTTTCTGACAACCTTATCCTCCACCTGTCCTACCACCGGCAAACAGTATACATATCCCAGCACAGAAAGTATTCCTATATAATATTGTATTGGTTTCATTGATTCTGTTTTTAATATTTACAATAATTCGTTAAAAATTCGCCACGCCTAAGCGGCTCTGGCAGTAAATAAAATGAGTTCTTTGAAAAGTTTGTCA
>NZ_JBCODG010000167.1:0-1448 GCF_040928965.1 Bacteroides sp. 2201st1_D9_2201SCRN_220225
ATTCTTCATGTTCAGACTGGCTAGGCTATACGCTTAAAAGAAAGCTTGCCAACCGGGGAAATCCGCTGACCCGAAAAATGGATTTTTTATTCGTACGGCTGGCTTTAAAAAAAAACGCTGATTATTTATTTGACAATCAGCGTTTTTTAGGAGAGCCGCTAGCCAGACTTGAACTGGCGACCTACGCGTTACGAATGCGTTGCTCTACCAACTGAGCTATAGCGGCAATGGGTTTTCGATTACGAGGTGCAAAGGTACATCTTTATTTGAATTTGCAAAAAGAATTGCCTGATTTTTTAGAAATATTTCTGTCTGGCATTTTTTCTATATTTGTGTATTTATCGGAGATATTATGGATAAAACCGTATGGTAAAGACGTTTAACTCTATTGGATGATTGGAAAAATACTGTTTGGTATAAGTGGTGTTTGTGGCAAAATACCGGTTGTATTGAAGCCCGGAATTAATTCTTTTTCCAAAACTTCAAAAGGAAATAAATGTATATTATGAAAATAATGTATTACCTTTGTCCCCAATTAAAAACATTACTAGATAACTAAAAGATTAATCAAAGATCTTACTTATGCGTAAATTTATACTATTGTGTTTGTTGGTATTTACGGTATCAAGTGTGGTATTTGCCCAACAAATGACGGATGAACAAGTCATTCTGTACGTGCAAGAGGCTCAGAGTCAGGGGAAGACACAACAGGAGATGTTGGTTGAATTGATGAAGAAAGGAGTCACAAAAGAACAAATCCAGAGAATACAGTCTAAATATTCAGGCAAATCGGACGGAAGCTCTGAGGAAAATGCCAATTTCATGGGAGAAGCGAACTCCCGTTTACGTACGCAGAAAACTTACGAGAACAAAAACAAGAATATCTCTCAGGATGAATCCGGCTTGGATAATCTCGGTTCCCAAAAGCAAAGTATTAAAGGGCTGCGGGCGAAATCGGCCCAGCAACGCAATGGATATGGAACGGGGGTGAATAACAATGGACAGCCGGGTTATGGTTATAATGGTCCTAAAAGCGCGGAAGACGCTTTTACACAACAGATTTTCGGACATAATATTTTCGATAACGAATATCTGACTTTTGAACCCAATATAAATGTGGCAACACCCGACAATTATCGTTTGGGGGCGGGCGATGAAGTTATTATTGATGTTTGGGGAGCTTCCCAGACTACGATTCGCGAAAAAATCTCGCCTGAGGGTACTGTGCAAATCGAAAAGTTAGGACCGGTTTATCTGAGTGGAAAGACCGTAGAGGAAGCCAATGATTATTTGAAACGCGAATTTGCCAAGATATATGCCGGGGTTACGGGAGAAACTCCCAATACGCAAATAAATTTGACGTTAGGCGAAATCCGTTCCATTCAGGTGAATGTTATGGGTGAAGTTGTCGTACCGGGTACTTACACCCTCTCTTCATTCGCATCAGT
>NZ_JBCODG010000168.1:0-1518 GCF_040928965.1 Bacteroides sp. 2201st1_D9_2201SCRN_220225
TATCCTTATTCGTATATTCACCCCGCAGGTTCTTGCCGTATTCCAGGGCATTCTTCTTGTATTGTTTCAGATCATCCCCCGGTGCAATCTCATTGCCTGTTATTTCCACAGGTCTGGCATTATACAGTTTTTTTATGCGTGCGGCCTTTTCCCAATCTCCGAACCATGCCTTGAAGGCTCCGGTTCTGACCTGTACCCACTGCCTTTCATTCAAATTTGTGGGCTGTCCGTTCGGAGCCTGCATATAACATCCTGCCGCCTTGCTGCGCGCTATGATATCCTGTTCTTCATTTGTGAAAACATTTTCAGATGTATTTTCCATCAGCTTAACTATCGGTTAGTACGACAATATGATTTATCCGGAAAGAAAAACTTGTTTACTTATTTACTTCAAATAAAATTAAAGTAAATAAGTAAACAAGTAATACTATTAGATTACGAACTCAACTTCTACATATCGGCACTGGCCTGCCGGCTCATCCGGTTGGTCGTACCTATAGCTTTGAGCGTATATCCCACCGGCGTTTTCGAAAGCATCAACGCACGGCTTTTTGTCGCGGCCTTCCGGGTGGTGGAACCGGCGGAAGAACTTATACTCTTGCCTTTGAGCAGGGCATTCCATTCCGTAGCCTGCATATTCTCCACCTTGACACCTTCCTTGCGCAAATCCTTGATGATGTTTTCCATATCGTACCCTTTCTTTCCGGAAGTTGACGACTCACTGAATTGCCCGACGGCTTTAGCAAGCTGTCTGTCCCTATTTGCCCCGGCACTCCGAAGCGCGGACTGACGGGAACCGGCATCTTCTTTCTGCCGGATCTCCCGGACGGCTTTGTCATATTCCATATTGATGTCCTTTATCTCCCCGTCCAGTTTTTCGGTGGCGGCCTTTACGGTTTTGGCGGACGGCTTTTGCGTCTCCCTGCTTTTCTTCCCGGCAGAAGCGTTTTCATTTGCATCGGCATTGTCCTTGTCCTTCGATGTTGCAGTTCCTGCTTCTGTTTCCGTTTCGTTTTTTATCTCAGCAACACCTTCCAGTTTGACACCGTACATCTCCTCTGCCTGTCTTTTCACCTCTTCCGAAGGATGCCGGATGAGCTGTGCGGCTTTTTTGTCAGTATGCAGAACAAAAAGCTGTACTTTCTCCGCCGGTTCTTCAATGAACCGGACATTACCGGGATTCTCCCTGACTGCAGCAAACTGCATGATTTCCGAAGGTGCGGATACATAACCGATATTTTCTCCCCTGGCTTGTACTGCGGCCAGCTGTACTGTCTCGGAAGGGGATTTGATATACCGGAATACTCCCGGATCTCCTTGTACGGCCATATGTTGTACTTTCTTTGTCGGCTCTTCAATATACCGGATATACTCCGGAGCTTTCTGTACGGCCGCCAATTGTACCTTCTCTGCAGGTTCCTTGATGGAAGCGATGTATTGAGGATTTCTCAATACGGCCATTAACTGTACTTTTTCCGCAGGCTTTTTTATCAGGGAGATGCATTCCGGTTTTCTTTC
>NZ_JBCODG010000169.1:0-1513 GCF_040928965.1 Bacteroides sp. 2201st1_D9_2201SCRN_220225
TGGCAAAGTGCGGATGATCGTAACATAAATCCTTATGCTCACAAGCCGTCAGTCCTATCCATAAAAATATGAACACCAGACTAAAGCGTATCCGTATCACTGCCTGCCTCCTTTCTTCCGGCTATAATTCCCCCGCCCGATCAACCACACCAAAGAGATACCCGCCTTGGTCGGGCCGAACCAGCGGCGGTTTTTAGTGGTCTGCCATACATAGTGACCGTCCAAAGGGATGTACTCCTTGTACGATCCTCCAAGGTAGCCGATTCCCAACGTGAAATCCACATTGAACCGATGTCCCACAGGTAACGAGTAGCCGTAAGCCACGCCTCCCCCGTAACTCCATTTATCCCCCAAGTAACCTTTCCCACCCAATTCGAAATCATAGGTGACGATCTGCCCGTACAATCCGACATGATGCCCGGAAAACGGTTTTTCCACCGCTCTCCGACCGAACCAGCGGCGCAACTCCACATCTCCCCCATAGATACGCCAATAATTATGCTTCCGATCACTTTTCCACCAGGCATACATCCAATTCCCGGCCACAGACCAGTTCTTCCCCAAACAGAACTCAACCCCGATGTCAGGTATCAAAACAGCGTCATAAAGCAAGTTTGTTTTCACCGCCATGCAAAACGGCCGTTTCTTTACCGGAGCTATGACGGTAACGGTATCACGGATGCACAACGTATCACGTGTATGTATATATACCGTATCTCTGACGGGATTTATCGGATCACTATCATAGCATATTTTCACCATCGACGAACGAAGTTTCGGAAAATGGAATTTATACAAATATGAGTATGGCCTCCCCCCTTTCAGTCTTTTCAGTTCTCCCCCCCAATAAGGGCTGTCCTGGTTTTCCAAACGTACGATCTTCTCCAACAAACGAAGGACATCCTCCCTCTCCGGAACATTCACATCCGCTCTCACCATCGTTATAAGTCCGTTCCAGTCGCTTCCCGAAAAATGAAAATCCCTCTCCAATACCGGAATCTTTATATAAGGTGATATATACCGCCACAAAACCTCTGCTCGTTTTTCAGACAGCCTTCCATTCAACAGCCCCCCTCCTTCCGGGGAAGCTCCTCCTATTATTTGAATTTTCCTGATAAGACGGACGGAGTCGTTCAATGCGGAACAGATTTTAGCAAACCGCTCCATCTCGTTCCCATTGTCAAGTAAACATGTATCTATATTTACCTTTCCTTGATGAAAATAGATCCTTACCGAATCACGCTTCTCCTGAGCGGATATTTCTCCGCTTATACTCAACACGAGCACGAACAATACACATTTAATATAAAAAAACATCTTTTCGTCATTTAATCATTTGTTAATATGACAATCCAAACCCAGGCTTTTACACCCCCTGAATTTCAACCGCTAAAGATATGCACTTATAAACCAACCTCCAAAGCAAAAAACAAGTATTTTAAACTTATAAATACTTAAAAAGACAACCACACAACAGCTACAACACTTACCACAGCAGCCAATCACGCTTACA
>NZ_JBCODG010000170.1:0-1348 GCF_040928965.1 Bacteroides sp. 2201st1_D9_2201SCRN_220225
AAAACACGGATTTCACAGATTTTCTTTATTCTTTTTCTGTGAAATCCGTGTTTTCCGCGTAATCCGTGCCTAAAAAAATAGTAAGCGGATTTTAGTTTTGGCACACACACATTCTCTTCGAATGTTTCAGCACTTGGATTTCAAATCCCGATTAATCGTCATCGTCGTCGTCATCATCGTCATCGTAGTGTCGACAATGTCTCTTGTGGTGTTTTTTCGGCTTTTTGTATTTGTGTTTCTTATGGTGGAATTTGTCATGGCGTTCACAGTATGAATTATAGTATTCATGCCAGCAGTCACTGTGGTGATGGACTCTGTTATAGAAAGGGTTATAATACATACTTCCCGGCTTTATGCCAATCTCCACAAGGATACGGTTCCACCCGTAACGATGATACCGCTTGTAATAGTCGCATACATCACGCATTTTTTTTCCTGAAGTCCTGGCTATCTCAAGTGCAATTCCCACATTTCCCCAGTCATTGCCACAGCGTCTGTAGTAATCGTCTAAGGAATGGTTTGAAATATTATATTCCAGGCATAGGCGCTTTCTGTAATCAGAGAGTTCCACAGATGCGTAGCGGTTAGCTCTGCCGATAAAGACGGAAATGCCATCCTGGGCAGGCAAAGCGCATGCAAGCAGGAGAAAAAACAGTAGCAAATTAATCTTTTTCATAATGTTTCTAAGTTAAATGGAGTTCCTTACTGTGTGAATATTTGGACAGTTTTCCGGCAACTTCTATTCCAGTTTTTCTTTGGCTTTTTCAATTTCATCGCCGGCTTTATCCAAAGCCTTCTTTACCTCATCCGCTCCCTCTTCAATCTGGTCCTGCGCCTCTTCGAGGGCTTCCTCAACAGATTCCTTTACATTTTCTACACGGTCTTTAACCTTGTCTTTAGCCTTTTTTTCTCTGCACGATGCAAAGGCAAGTGTAATTGTACATGCCAACATGGCGAATAATAATTTTCTCATATACTTACATTTTGGTGATATTGTGTAATTAGTTAAAATTCAAATGTAGAAATAAATATTGTGTTTGGCAAATTACGAAAATGTTTTTGAGTATCATACATGAGTAAAATGCCCTGCTTATTGATACGTTCTACACAGTGGTTTTTTTTTGAACTGTCGGATAATTAAAGAGATAAGTCTGCTTTGAAATATGTTTGTGAGCATATAAAAAGCTATCTGCTTCAGTTAGCTGCTCCTTTTGTAGGTAAGTGCCATCTGTTCTATTATGATGTGTGGAATAAAAGGAATGAGAAAAATGGGCTCAGCGGAAATATCTGGTTGGTAAGTTTTAAAATTAGCTATCTTTGCTTACCTTTGTTTTATGAAACCCGCACA
>NZ_JBCODG010000171.1:0-1316 GCF_040928965.1 Bacteroides sp. 2201st1_D9_2201SCRN_220225
GGTGAGTTCTATCAATTCAATTTATCCTCTTGTATCAGACAGCAGAACTCTTTAACTGCCCAATTTGTGAGCTTTAGTCTTTCAAATTTAGCGAATATTTTCTACCCCCCCCAATTTTTACAATAATTAACTTGTGTCTGTTGTAAAAATTGGATGTGCAGGCATAATTCACCCCAACAACTCAGGTTTCAGCCTGATTATTTGCGTGTAACGACTGATGTTATACACAAGACTGGTGAGTGCTACATTGGCTTTAGCACGAATAAGCCCTACTGTACGCACCACAAGTCCACGCATGGTTTGTTCCTCAAACCCGAATACATGCTCGACAAGGCAACGTGTCTTGGATTTTTTCCTATTGTCTGATTTCTGCTCCTTGGTAAGCGGACGGTTACGGTAGCCCTTTTCGCAAATTATCGGATTCATCTTATGCTGTTTTACAATCTCCTCTTGTCCGACATAACCGGCGTCCAAATACAAGTCCTTGCCTTCGTCTTTTTCATCCAGCAGTCCTTCAAAGCCTTTGGAATCATGCACTTCTGCCGACGTGGTATCATAAGAAAGTATGATCTTATTGCGTTTCTCAACTTTAGTATGCTGCTTGTAGCCGTAAAAAGTCTCATCACGCTTCTTTGTCCAGCGGGCATCTACATCCTTGTGGCACTTCTTGTGGGGATTGTCATTCCACAACTTATCACCCGCTCCCTGTTTTATCTGCTCATTTTCATCACGGGTGTTACGTTGGCGAGGGGCAATAACAAAACTGGCATCAATGATGCGACCCTCATTGAATTGCAGACCCTTACTTTCCATGAAACTATGAAATTCCGAAAAAAGCTTGTCATAAACGCCTGTATTTGTCAGGAGTTCGCGATACTTCCACACCGTCTTCTCGTCAGGAACATCGTCAACACATTCAATACCAAGAAACTTGCGGAAACTCGTACGGTCAACTATCTGATACTCTATCTGATGGTCACTCAAACCATAATAACGCTGAAGAAACAAGACCTTGAACATCAGCACACAGTCTATCGGCGGACGACCGGCATTACTTTTGCGCTCTCCGGTAAAAAGGGCTGATTCAAGAGTAGGACGAAAGATCTCAAAATCAACATACTGAGACAACACTTCAAGAGGATTGCCCATTTCATTCAAACGCAATTCACGATTCTCTGACTCAAATAGTTGATTATAACGAAGCTTACGGTATCGGGATAACTTGTTCATTATAAAATTCTTATTTTCTGCAAATTTACGCTCTTGGAACCATATAAACAACTGTACTACAATATTTTAATTTATAGAACTCCTCT
>NZ_JBCODG010000172.1:0-1231 GCF_040928965.1 Bacteroides sp. 2201st1_D9_2201SCRN_220225
GGCTCAGCGGAAATATCTGGTTGGTAAGTTTTAAAATTAGCTATCTTTGCTTACCTTTGTTTTATGAAACCCGCACAACTCCTTCGTGCCATCCTTCCGGATGTGCTTATAGACAACTTTGATATTGTCAATTTCGACAAGAGTGCTGACCGTTTTGATATTTATCTTGATGAAAAAAAAGTTCAACTAAAAGAAGATAAGATCAATCCGGATATCATATCCTATGGTTTTGGTGAGTATCGTACAATCCAAGACTATCCTATTCGTGGTCGCGCCACTTATCTCCATGTTCGTAAACGTAAATGGCTTGACAAATCTTCCAATGAAATCTTCAGTTATGATTGGGATTTATCCGAATTTGACGGTACACGGCTCAATTCTGAGTTCGTCTCTTTTTTAAAAGAAGGAGATTGAATCTACTCCTGTGAGCATCAGTGTGCTTGCGGAACGTTATGGCGTAAAAGGGCAGACTCTTCGTAAACAATACAAGGAGAAAATCAGTGATTACCGGAACTGGGATCAGCTCGAACATGCGCATGACTACCTCCTTTATCCTGAAAATATTGGAGAAAACCTTTCTTTGGATGAAACTTGCCTGAGCAATGGAGATGTTTATACGATTCTGACCAATAAAGCAGCTAAAGGTCGTAAGGGTGCTTTAGTTGCAATAGTTCGTGGAGTGGCCACAGATGCGGTAAGCGGAATCTTGCGCAGGCTTCCGCACCGGAAACGGCTGTCTGTCAAGACTGTTACTACAGATTTATCTTCAGCCATGATGCTGACAGTCAGAAAGGTGTTTCCTGCCGCAAAGCTGATCAATGACCGTTTTCATGTACAGCAGCTCATGTCTGAAGCTGTTGACCAGTTAAGAATACGCTATCGGTGGAAAGTACTTGATGCGGAAAATCAGGCTATCAGGGAGCATCGCCAAAAGAAGAAAGAAACAAAGAGTAAGGCGGAAAGGGAAAGAATAGGGAAATGGGAACCTGAAAGAATGGAGAACGGAGAAACCCTGCCACAGATAGTAAGCAGAAGCAAGCACATTATACTGAAACACTGGAGCAAATGGAATGAACAGCAAAAGACCAGGGCTGCCATTCTCTTTGATAAATTCCCCAAGCTTCTGGAAGGATACAGCCTTAGCATGAAACTGACAGACATCTTCAACAAGAAGTCAGGTCTCGATGAAGCAAGGCTAAATCTCGCAAGATGGTACAATGAAGTGGAAAGG
>NZ_JBCODG010000173.1:0-1197 GCF_040928965.1 Bacteroides sp. 2201st1_D9_2201SCRN_220225
GAGCATTGGCAATATGGGGTGTATTGGGTATTATAGAAAATACTTTTATAGCGTTTCCGGTTCCATAATTAAAAAAATGTATGGATATGTTTTTAAGAATTAACGACAAGCTGCTGCATTTTCTTGCATGCCTTGTCATCACCCTGACAGTGGGTGAACTCTGTGCCGTTACGGCAGGCGTGACGAAAGAAGCCGCTGGCTGGACGTACTTGCGGATGCTGCCGGCATAGCGGTCGGCAGCGTATTAAGGAGATTGGTATTCGATTATTAATATTAATAAAAAGGATTATGTTAGACACATTATTGGTTGCGCTGATTATCTCAGTAGATACCGCGCAGGTAAAGGAATTTCCGCAGAAGGCGGAAGTCGAGTTCAAGAAAAATGATTTAAAAGAGAATATCATTAAGTCAGCCCTGAATTTCCATAACAGCGGGAAGAAGGACGACAAGACCTGGAACTGGAAGATTCAGGATGTGGTGTTCAGAAAAGATTAAAATAATGTTCAATTTAAATTCAATAATTATGGGAGCAATTAAAACGATGAAGGAAGTCGAAAGCGCACTTCCCCAGAAAAAAGAGATAAATTATGTACGTGCTTTGGATAAGGACCGCAATCCGATTTTAATCAATAAAGAGGACCTGGCGCAAGTTGTGGGAGAACTGATTGGTACAACCACTATTGAAAAAGCGGGGTTGTTATCTCCGTATTTATTCAAGGTATATCCTCATTTTGTAGATGCTTACGATTCTGTATATAAGATTGCAGACAATGTGACTGACTGGTATCGTGCCCCGATAGCGGTCTTATGTAATGATTCTGCTGATACGTGCATGGATTTTTTATCATTCATATACATACCGGATACAGGTTTGTCGGCTTCCTTAAAAAGAATTTTGAAAAAGCCGCTTCAAGTAAAATACTACATAAAAGGACGTGACCTATTCGTATCATTTGCATTCAATGACGAGTTACCTAATCATGCGTATATACTATCGCCGTATGGTGTCCAATTGGTCGGGACTCCGGACATCATCGACGATAGCTTCACGGAGATAACGGAGACGCTATAACGGGGGTTATTGTGCGGCAGTTGGCCACGGCTTGAATGGTTTTTCACTTTCTTTTATACGGACAAACACCTTTCCGTTGCCGGCCGAAAGCCGCTGCGTTATATAACCGTCATAGGAACGTACTT
>NZ_JBCODG010000174.1:0-1157 GCF_040928965.1 Bacteroides sp. 2201st1_D9_2201SCRN_220225
GGGTCAATGTAAAAACCTGAGGGGTAATATTTGTAAAAATCCTATCTTTGCATAAAACTAACTCAGAAATCTTATGGACAACAACGGCTACCGTCTCCTTCTTCCTGAAGGGACATTGGATTATTTCATCATCTCGGACGTAAAGGAAAGCGCATCGGAAATAGTGATTTATTTAGAAGAAAAGAATGAAGTTCCTAAAGAATACGCAGGAATGAAAGTTGAGAGCAAGGGTTTTTACGAACCTGTTGTGGTTCAGGATTTCCCCATACGCGGCAAGAAGCTTTTTCTGAACGTGCGCCGGCGCAGGTGGGTTGTCAAGGATGAGAACCGTTACGTGAGCCGTGACTGGAAACTGGTTGCCGGTGGTAGCCGTATGACGCATGAATTTGCGTCTTTTTTAAAAGAATTATATTGATAAGCTGCCGGTGGGCTGCAGGCTGTTGGGAACGCTGTTCGGGGTCGACGGGGAACTGCTCGAGCGGCAATACCGGAATCACCTGAGCGGTTATCTCTGTTGGGAGCAGCTTCCTCATGCCGAAGAATGGCTTCTTTTCGAGAAGAACATCGGTGTTTATGTGGGACTGGATGAAGTCTGCCTTTCCCGCGGAGAATTATATACCGTGTTGATAAACAAGGAGAGAAAAGGCCGTTCGGGCAGTCTTATCGCCGTTGTGAAAGGAACAGATGTAAAGACCGTGACCTCCGTACTGCTCCGTCTTTCCCGCCGCAGACGCTTTCAGGTCAGGGAGATAACCATGGATATGGCTCCGAACATGGAGCAGATCGCCCGCCTCTGTTTTCCCGCCGCACGCCGCGTCACAGACCGTTTCCATGTGCAGAAACTCGCTTATGAGGCGGTTCAGGATATGCGCGTTAAAGCACGTTGGGAGGCTTTGGACGAAGAATCCGTTCAGATCGCCCATGCCAAAGCCTGCGGGAAGATATATCATGCGCCGGTCTTTGAAAACGGTGATTCACGCAAACAGCTTCTTTCGAGAAGCATTTACCTGTTATATAAGAAGGAATCCTTGTGGACGGAATCACAGCGCGTACGCGCCGGCATCCTGTTCCGGGAGTATCCCGATATTAAGAAAGCATACTACCTCTCCATGAGGCTCGGACTGATATACCACCAATGCAGGTACAAGGATGCGGCA
>NZ_JBCODG010000175.1:0-1074 GCF_040928965.1 Bacteroides sp. 2201st1_D9_2201SCRN_220225
AAGTTGGAGGCTAACGCAGGGAACTGAAACATCTTAGTACCTGCAGGAAAAGAAAATAAATAATGATTCCCCTAGTAGTGGCGAGCGAACGGGGACCAGCCCAAACCACCTATGTTACGGCATATGTGGGGTTGTAGGACCACGTTGTGGCAAGAAAACTGGTGAGTAGAATGTTCTGGAAAGTTCAACCATAGAGCATGATAGTTGCGTATACGAAGCCAGTCGAAGCCTAGTGGTATCCTGAGTAGCGCGGAGCACGAGGAATTCTGCGTGAATCAGCCGGGACCATCCGGTAAGGCTAAATACTCCCGAGAGACCGATAGTGAACCAGTACTGTGAAGGAAAGGTGAAAAGCACTTCGAACAGAAGAGTGAAATAGTTCCTGAAACCATGCGCCTACAAGCGGTCGGAGCTCTTACGAGTGACGGCGTGCCTTTTGCATAATGAACCTACGAGTTACTTTTTCCGGCAAGGTTAAGGGTCTTGAGACCTGCAGCCGAAGCGAAAGCGAGTCTTAACAGGGCGTTCAGTCGGAAGGAGTAGACGCGAAACCAAGTGATCTACCCTTGGGCAGGTTGAAGGATGGGTAACACCATCTGGAGGACCGAACCAATAAGCGTTGAAAAGCTTCTGGATGACCTGAGGGTGGGGGTGAAAGGCTAATCAAACTTGGAGATAGCTCGTACTCCCCGAAATGCATTTAGGTGCAGCCTTGACTTATACTGGCATGAGGTAGAGCGACTGATAAGATGCGAGGGCTTCACCGCCTATCAAGTCTTGACAAACTCCGAATGCGTGTCAGTTCTATGTCAGGAGTGAGGGCATGGGTGCTAAGGTCCATGTCCTAAAGGAGAACAATCCGGACCAACAGCTAAGGTCCCAAAATGAATACTAAGTTGAACTAACGAAGTCAGATTGCTAAGACAGCTAGGATGTTGGCTTGGAAGCAGCCATTCATTTAAAGAGTGCGTAACAGCTCACTAGTCGAGGAGTTTGGCGTGGATAATAATCGGGCATTAAGTATTCTACCGAAGCTTTGGGATGTTTAAACATCGGTAGGGGAGCATTCCACTC
>NZ_JBCODG010000176.1:0-1074 GCF_040928965.1 Bacteroides sp. 2201st1_D9_2201SCRN_220225
TGATGGTCATTGGCAAATCCAATCGCGTATTTCTCGCGGGGGTTCTTTTCAAAACAGTAGTGAACCTCCACACAATACTTACGGATGACCTCCGCATCGATACCGCGCGAGGCGGCATACTCAAGCAGATGGCGGTTTCTCAAGGGAACGGTTCCCAGAATCTTCATCGAACTTCCCGAAGGCGCTCTCTTCTCCCGGACGGAAGTCTGTCCGGAGGTAGCACCGGCATGCCCTGCAAAGCCCATTTCCCCGATACGGCGCATAGCCTCCGGAAAGGAACAGTTCTCAATGCGCATGACCAGGTCTACGGCCCTGCCATGAGTGCCCTCGCCGAAATCATACCAGCGGTTCTCCTCTTTGAAAACCTTGAAACTCGGCGAGCTGTCACGCCGGAAAGGCGAACTGTACATGTCATATCCCCCGAAGTGTCGGGAAGGATTATGCCCGTAATAGGAAAGAATATCTTCCAACGGTATCGAATTGGCTTCCTGTGATGTCATGACTTGTTATGTTAATTGTTCCGTAAAATCCATTTTCTATGCCGACATGGGTACGGCCTGGCGCATACGGCTCAGGATAAACCTTGTGGGGCTTTTAATTCTCCTGTTACCCCAGGTTTCCTTCAGGACGGAAGCCAGTACTACAGGTGCGACGGCGGCAAGCTGCATGATCTCCTGCTGGTCTCTTGCGGCTATCCCCAGAAGATCGAGGGTTTTGCGCATGGAGCGCATCGTCTCGGCCTGTTTCCTTTCACGGTCCGCCTGCCCGTATTCGGCATTGTACTTGGCGATATAGTTGTTTATCAGAGGTTCCAGATAATTGAACGTGGTGAGCTGAAAATGGCTCTGCTCAATCTCCCGGATAGCTGTCTCGACTGGAAAATCAGGATAATATCCCCTCAGGAAATGCACCCACCGGATATTGTTCTCGGATACTCCCATACTTTTAAGTTTCCTTGAAAGAAAATTCTCCTCATCCGGATTGCCCGAAGGAATGGTTGAGGGGTTTGGGGAGGATATGTTTTCTTTGTTTTTATTTTGTGGTTTATTTTCGCGAAGTATTTCAGCTTTTTCG
>NZ_JBCODG010000177.1:0-1043 GCF_040928965.1 Bacteroides sp. 2201st1_D9_2201SCRN_220225
AGTTCTCCCACATCCGTAAATCGACGTGGGAGAACTGTTACCTATAGCGACCCCAAGCAAGAGCGGTTTAGTCGATAAAGAAATGGCACCATCAAGCGTTGAAAATGGAGTTCTAAAAGTCAACCTTATTTCAGAGTATGGAACGCCTACATTTCTAATTTCAATATATAGTGCAGCAATAATTGGAACCTTTATTCTTGCTGCACAAACCTATCATTTAAAGCCTGGGGGAAAATGTGTGTGTATTGGAGAAAACAATATTTCCATATATATTGATACAAAGAATATATACATAGAACCTCGTGCACATATCAATGTAAACATTTGTATTATCCCTTTATCAGACCATTCCGGAGTTAAAAGCGTTGAAAAAATGGAATTTGAAGACTTAGATGCAATCAAAGATAAGTTGACAGAAATTATTCCTATTGCATTGGGATAATAAATTAGTAGAAGGGTACTAACCTTCTACTAATTCTGTTCTACATTGCCTACAGAGTATCAACATCTACTGCTTGTGTACAGCCTTCAGGAAGAGACTCCTGCTTTTGCAAGTTGAAATAAAAGTCTTTTGCCATGTGGCTATAGCTCAATATAGACACAGTTATATTCGCAGGTGCATCAACATACACATTAATGCCTTTCTCGTTATATTTGGCGTAAAAGTTAGCTTCCTTGGTTCCTTTTATTAAAGATTTGTAGTTTGCCTTAAAATTCTCGTCACCGGTTCCTATTATCTGTAGTAAAGAAACACCACTTTGTTTGAAAGATGTATGATTCACTGAAATGAGGAAAGTGCATAAGAAGTTATTATTGGGCAGTGTTCCAATGCACCATATTCCGCCACTATTTGAGAAATTAGGTATCAAATTATACTTCTGCAATCCGTTTTTCTGAGAAGTAGCGATACCTATCAGTTCTCCCACATCCGTAAATCGACGTGGGAGAACTGCTCGATGGTGGAGTCATCAAACAGAAGCGGTCTGACCTCAAAGATGCCGACCAATATACAACGCCAGGAACATACTTTGTAAACCTATGGG